>CALMCS010001132.1 GCA_937862875.1 uncultured Comamonadaceae bacterium | reverse complement strand
CGCAGGCGCAGGCCTCAACGCGACCCCGGGAGGCCAGCATGTCTGAGCGAGACGCATTGCTGCGCGTGGAGTCGCTGCAGGTCAACTACGGTGCGGTGGAGGCCCTCAGGGGCGTGTCGCTGCACGTGCTGCCGGGTGAGGTCGTGACCATCATCGGCGGCAATGGAGCGGGCAAGAGCACGCTCATGAAGGCGATCTCGGGACTGGAGCCCGCCGCCGCGGGGCAGATCGATTTTCAGGGCCAGAACATCACCCGCATGGCCGGGCATCTGCGCGTGCCGCTCGGGATTGCGCAGTCGCCCGAAGGCCGGCAGGTGTTCGCCGATCAATCGGTGTACGACAACCTGGTTCTGGGGGCCTATCACCGCAAGGATGGGGCGGCGAATATCGCCGCGGACATCGAACTGCAATTCGCTGCTTTCCCGCGCCTGCGCGAGCGGCGCGAGCAGATGGCGGGCACCATGTCGGGAGGCGAGCAGCAGATGCTGGCGATCGCACGAGCCCTGATGTCGCGCCCCAAGTTGCTGTTGCTGGATGAGCCGTCGCTCGGTTTGGCACCCCTGATCGTCAAGGAAATCTTCGCCATCGTCCGGCAGCTCAAGGCGCAGGGCGTGACGATTCTGCTGGTCGAGCAGATGGCAAACCAGGCGCTGGCCGTGGCCGATCGGGCCTATGTGCTGGAGACCGGGCGCTTCATTCTGGAAGGCAATGCCGCCGACCTGCGGCGCGATCCGAAGATTCGCGCGGCCTACCTGGGGACCCACGCATGACCGACACCGCTGCGCTCGCGTTCGACTATGTGATCGTCGGAAGCGGCGCGGCGGGAGCGATCGTGGCCGCGCGCCTGAGCGAAGACCCGAGCATCTCGGTCTGCGTGCTCGAGGCCGGGCCGGCGGACCACCATCCCTACCTCAAGCTGCCGGCCGGTTTCATCAAGGTGATCTTCAACCCGCGCCTGGCCTGGCAGTTCAGTTCCGAGCCCACCGCGCGCACCAACGGACGCCGCATTCCGCTGCCCCAGGGCAAGACGCTGGGCGGCTCCACCTCCATCAATGGCCTGATCTACAACCGCGGGCACCGGGAGGATTTCGACGACTGGGCGGCGCTCGGCAATCCGGGTTGGTCGTACGACGAGGTGCTGCCGCACTTCGAGCGCTCGGAGACCTTTGTCGGCGGTGATGGCGCGGCCCTGCGCGGGCACGCCGGTCCACTCAAGGTGACCTTGCCCGATTGGCGGCATCCCGTGTGCGAGGCCTTTCTGCAAGGCGCAGAGGAGCTGGGCATGCCGCGCAACCCGGACTACAACGGCGCGTACCAGCAGGGCGTGGGCTACTTTCAGCGCACCATTCACAACGGCTGGCGCGTGAGCACATCGAGTGCGTTTCTGCGGCCAGCGATGCGGCGCAGTTCGCAGTTGAAGGTCGAGGTCAACGCCCAGGCGAGTCGCGTGCTGATGCAGGCCGGCAAGGCCACGGGCGTGGAATACACGCAGGGCGGTCGCGTGAAAACGGTGCACGCGCGGCGCGAAGTCATTGTCTGTGCCGGTGCGATCAACACGCCGAAGCTGCTGCAGCTCTCGGGCATTGGCGACGGTGAAAAACTGCGCGAATGGGGCATTGCGACCGAGGCCCATCTGCCCGGCGTGGGTCAGCATTTGAAGGACCATTTTTCGATTCGGCTGGTCGCCAAGGTCAAGAACGCCACCACCATCAACGAGCTCGCGCGCGTGCCGCGTCTGTGGGGACAGGCGCTGCAATGGTTGCGCAGCCAGCCGAATATTCTCGATCTGAGTCCATCGGTGGTGCACTGGTTCTGGAACACCCAGCTCGGCCTGGCGCGGCCCGATGTGCAGGGCGTGTTCTCGCCCGCGAGTTACCGCGAGGGCTATGTCGGCATGCTCGATGTCTATCCCGGCATGACCTGTGGCGTGTGGCAGCACCGACCCAAGAGCCAGGGCAGCGTGCAGCTGGCGTCGAGCGACCACCGCGTGAACCCGATCGTGCAACCGAATTACCTGTCCGACGAGGACGACCGCCAGACCTTGATTCGCGGTGTGCGTCTGGCGCGCTCGCTGCTGCAGACGCGTGCGCTCGCACAGTTCAACAATGCGGAGGTGATGCCCGGGCCGCAGGTGCAGTCGGACGATGAGATTCTGGATTTCATCTACCGCTTTGGCGTCTCGTCCTATCACGTCAACGGCACGGCGCGGATGGGGCCGGCAGGCGATGCAGGAGCCGTGGTGGACGCGCAATTGCGAGTGCATGGCGTGCAAGGCCTGCGCGTGGTGGATGCGTCAGTGATGCCCGAAATTCCGTCTGCGAACACCTGCGCGGCCACCATGATGATCGGTGAAAAGGGCGCAGACCTGATTCGCCGCGCCCGTTAAAAATTCGCTGGAGATCAGCGTTTCTTCAGCGCGCGCAGATCCTTCACGCCGGGCAATGATGCCGCATCCTGCCCCGCCGAAAGAATCCGGTGCTTCTGGATCTTCTGCGTGCCCGTGGTGGGGATCTGGTCGGTGAACCACCACCAGCCCGGCACCTTGTAGTACGCCATTTCCGCCATGCAGAAGTCGAACAGTTCCTTGGTGACTTCGTCGCTTTGCTGAATGCCGGGAGCGAGGACGATGCTGGTCAGCACCTCTTCTTCGCGGATGGCGTCCGGTGCGGCCATCACGGCGACCTGTTGTACCTTGGGATGGGTGAGCAGAATCGCCTCGACCTCGGCTGCGGCGATGTTTTCGCCCGATCGGCGGATGATGTTCTTGCGCCGGTCCATGAAGTGCAGCAGCCCGTCGGGGTCTTGCATCACCACATCGCCGGTGTGAAACCAGCCGCCGGTCCAGGCCTTTTCGGTGGCCGTCGGGTCATCGAGATATTCGCTGAAGAAGTGCTTGCGCGGCGTCTCCTCGGAGTAACTCACCAGCATCTCGCCGGGAGTTCCGAACGGCACGGGCTCGCCGTGTTCGTCGGCCACCAGCACCTCGAGGCCCGGCTCGCCACGACCGAAGGAGCGCGTGCCGACCTGCCGAGCCGCCGTGTGATCGGAGAGCGTGCGCACGACCTCAGTCATGCCCCACAGTTCGATCAGCGGGAATCCAAAACGCTGCTCGAACACGGCATGCAGTTGCGGCTCCACGCCCGCGCCGTAGCCGAAGCGGATGCAATGCTGTTGCTCCCACGGCGACGGTGCCTGCTTGAGCAGCAGCGGAATGATCACGCCGAGGTAATGCACGATGGTGGCGCGGCTGGTGCTGACCTCTTCCCACCAGCGCGAGGGCTGAAAGCGGTCGGTCTGAATCTGGCATCCGCCGCTCAGCAGCATGCAATAGAACGAGAGGATGGACGCGTTCACATGGAACAGCGGCAGCGGGTTGAAGAGCCGCTCCTTGCCTTCCTGCACCGAGACGAAACCCGGCTGCGTCGCATACCACTTGCCGGCCGCCAATTCATAGGCATGCGAGAGCACGCAGCCCTTGGGCTGACCGGTGGTGCCGGAGGTGTAGAGAATGCTGGCGGGCGTGTCCGAGTGGATCTCGCCGCTTTGCGCCGCGCGCGTGGCGCGGGGCAGGTCGAGCGCGTCGATGTGCAAGGGATCGACCGCCACGACGCTGGGCTGGTGCTGCGTCTCCGCGAGCGACTCGTGCATCGCGGCCAGGCGAGACGGCAGGCAGACGATGAGATCGACCTTGGAGTGGTCGATCAGATAGTTCACCTCGCGCTTGCGGTAGTCCGGGTTGATGGGCACGCAGCAGACGCCCAGCGTGTTGAGCGCGAGCTTGTGCAGCATGTGCTCCGGGCGGCTTTCCAGCAGCAGGCCGACGCGATGGCCGAGTCCGTAGCCCGCGGCATGGTAGTGCCGAGCGAGTGCGGCAATGTGCTGGCCCGCGTCGCGGTAGCTCAGCTCCAGTCCCTCGGGCGCGTAATTGCGCTGCGGATTCGCCGGAACGGCCAGCAGGCTGTTGTCTGCGTAGCGTGCGATGGCGGCCTGCAGCGCCTGGCCAATGGTGGTGTCGTCGGTCACTGAAATCATGGGCAGCATTCCGCTCAAAGGGTGGGGCGTCGTTGTCAGGGGCGAAGCAGGGGTGAGGGCGTGGGGTCCACGCCTTGCGCGATGGCGGCTTGTCGTTCGATGTCCAGACTGCGGACGAAGGCCGGGCGCTCGCGCAGCCGCTGCCAGTAGGCCTGCGTGGCCGGGCCCCATTGCGGCTGGAGGTCCAGAAAGTCGGCCAGCATCAACGCGTAGCTCACCGCGACGTCGGCCGCGGTGAACCGATCGGCGCACAGATATTCGCGGGTCGCCAGCGCGCTTTCCACCGAACGCAGTCGGCTCAGAAACCAGCGCGCATAGTCTTGAACGACCTGCGGTTGGCGGCGCGCTTCGGGCTCGAAATGGGTGTAGCGCAGCACCAGCGTCTGCGGAAAGGTGAGGGTCGCGTCCGACATGTGCAGCCAGTTCAGATAGCTGGCGTATGCGCTGTCGCCCGGATGCACGGCGAGCGGGGTGTCGGGCGCGAAACTGCACAGGTATTGGCAGATGGCGGAGGACTCCGTGAGCCGGTCTGCGCCGTTCAGGAACAGCGGCACGGTGCCGAGCGGATTCAGCTCCAGATAGCTCTTGGCAAGCGCTCGCGGCGGGAACGGCAGCATCTGCAGTTCATACGGCAGACCCAGTTCTTCCAGCATCCACAACGCACGAAACGAACGCGCGCTGACGCAGTGGTACAGCTTCATCACCAGACAGTCTCCTTGAGGATGCTTTTGTTGTGGATCGCGCGCTCACCCCACCCACGCTTTGCGAGCGCGCCAATGCATTCAATGGAGATAGATAGTAGTTTATTCAGGCATGCCCTGAGGCAAGGGGTTTCACACCCTCGCGCACCGACTCACAGTGCCGCGCTCGCTTTGACGCCACTCGACACCGCGGAACGTTTTGTTTCTCTTGCGTGCATCCGGCGTGCGACCCTTGCCTTGGTTTCTTGATTTGAATCATGTCTCAGGTGCTCCGTTGCCCGAATGCTCTGTCTCCCCCTGAGGAGTGGTATTGAATTCGATGGGCGAAGGGGGCACTGCAACCCTGTTAATGGATGTCTTAGGGAAAGAGCGCTATGGATTCGGAAAAAATTGCGAAATCACATTTCACCAAGCTGAGCAGAATGCTGTCCGATCTTGTCAGAGCGTCCAAAGACATCGAAGGCTTGCGGCACGCCTACCTTCAAATCGCGAACGAGTTCTTGAACACCTGCAACCTCGAGCGGCTGTGTGTCGATCCCGCGGTTCCCGGGCAATTGCAGGCGGGGCGCTGCTGGGAAATTCTGAATGAGCATGTTGCGCTCAAGTCGGACATCGACTCGGCGCTGCAGTGGGGAACGGATGGCAAGCGGGTGGCCATCTTGCAATTGCAGCTCGATACCCTGGAGGACGAGCGCGACAGCCTGGATGCGGGTCTGCGATCGACCCGGCGCTATGTGGCCTTGCACCAGGTCGTCGCGACGCAGGAGCCCCCGTTGCGTTGAGTGAGACGCGTGCGGGGGCGCGCTTCAGTGGTTGTCGGAGTCCTCGCCCGAATCATCGGCGGAGTCAGAGGAGCCCGACTTCAACGCCAGCGCCATCTCATAGAGTCGGTTGCGCGCGCCGCCGGTGATCTGTGCGGCGAGCTTCACGGCGGTTTTCATCGGCAGCTCGGCCAGCAGCAGTTGCAGAATCTGCTGCTCCTTCGGGTCGTGCTCTGCGGTTTGGGTGGCGGGGTGAATCACCACGACAAACTCGCCGCGGCTGTGCTGGCTGTCGGACTCCAGCCAGGCCACCAGCGTGTGGGCCGGGTGCGTGGTGATCTGCTCGAACTGCTTGCTGATCTCGCGCGCCAAGGTGACCGGGCGATCGCCCAGCACGGACAGCGCCTGCGACAGCTCCAGAATGCGGTGCGGGGCCTCCAGCAGCACGACGGCGCGCGGCTCGGACGCCAGCTTGTCGATGACCGTGGCGCGCTCGGCGGCCTTGGTCGGCAGGAAACCGGCGAACAGAAAGCCCTGGGCATCGGGCGAGACAATGCCCGCCACGCTGACGGCGGTGGTCACGCTGCTGGCGCCCGGAAGCGGCATGGCGCGCAGGCCTGCGGCCTGGACGGCGGCGCACAGGCGCGCGCCGGGGTCGCTCACGCCGGGCGTGCCGGCATCGCTCACATAGACAACGCGCTTGCCCTGTTGCAGCAGCTCGATCACCTGGCTGGCGCGCTCGGCCTCGTTGTGCTGGTGCACGGCGAGCAATTGCTGGCCGGACTTGTCGAGACCATAGGCGCGCAGCATCTGTTGGGTGTGGCGCGTGTCTTCGCAGGCGATGTTGTCGGCAATTTGCAGCACATGCAGCGCGCGCAGGGTGATATCTGCCAAATTACCGATCGGTGTCGCCACGACGTAGAGCGCACCCTGCGGATAATTCTGAGCACCAGCTGCTTCTTTGGCAGCGTTCAGGGCAGAGGCAAAAGATGTGCTCATGGGAAATCCTGCGGAAAATAAAAGGCTTGGCGGCAAAAACCGCCGAAAAAAAGGATAGCAACCAGCCGCTCGACCTGACCGGCGGGACGACGCTGGCGCACGGCAAGCTGGCAGAAGACCGGGCGTTGGCCTTGTTGCAAGCGGCGGGGCTGAAGCTCATTACCCGCAATTATCGAACCCCGGGCCGGGGCGGCGGAGAAATTGACCTCATCATGCGCGAACGCGATGGCACTGTGGTTTTTGTGGAAGTGCGCAGCCGGGGGCGCTCCGATTTCGGTGGGGCGGGGGCCAGCATTGGGTCCGCCAAGCGCCAACGCATCGTTTTTGCGGCCCGTTTCTACCTCGCGGCGCTGGCGGCACCCCCGCCGTGCCGGTTCGACGCCGTGTTGCTGGAGCCAGAGCCGCATTGGCTCAAAGGGGCATTCGATGCCTCCGAATGGCTCAATATTTGAACTATTTTCGGGTTTCCATCACTATCGTAGACATATACCGATACGGATTTGGAATTCAGTCACTCCGCTTTGGTGGCAGCCAAGTATCATCGGCGATCCATGCTTGAGCAACGAATTCAACAACATTTCATCGATAGCGCCGACGTCAAGTACCAGTCGGCGCAAGCATTGAGCGATCCAATCAATGCGGCGGTGCAGGCCTTGATGGCCTGTGTGACCAATGGTTCTAAAGTACTGGCCTGCGGGTCAGGGCTGTCTTCGGCGCAGGCGCTGCAGTTCGCCATGATGTGTGTGGCGGGGTTTGAGCGCGAGCGCCCAGAGCTGTCCGCCATCGCCTTGTCCGCCGATATGGGCTGGGCGGGAGCGGCGGGGCAATCGTTTGAAGTGGGCGCTTTCGCCCGCCAGGTTCGGGCGCTGGGCGCTGCGGGCGACGTGCTTCTCGTGCTGTGCGTGAATGGTGACGAGCCCGCGCTGCTCGAAACCGTGCTGGCGGCACACGAGCGCGACATGTCCGTGATCGCTCTGTGCGCGCGTGACGCCGGAGCCATGGGCGGCGTGATGCGCGAGACCGATGTGCAGGTCTGCGTTCCGCATGACCGTGCCGCGCGCGTGCGTGAAGTGCACGCCCTCATCCTGCACTGTCTTTGCGACGGTGTGGATACACAGTTACTTGGTGAACAGGAGATGCTTTGATGAAATTCCAGAACGTGCTGAATACCCGCACAACAGGTACGGTGGTTGCAGCGCTGTTGCTGGCGACGGGCCTGACGGCTTGCGCGCCCGTGATACTGGGCGGTGGTGCGGTGATGGGCACTCTGATGGCCACCGATCGCAGAACCACCGGAACTCAAGTGGAAGATGAAGGCATCGAGAACAAGGTCGGCGGCCGAATCACCGACGGACTCGGCGGCCGTGGCCACGTCAATGTCACCAGTTACAACCGCCAGGTGCTGTTGACCGGTGAAGTGCCGACCGTGGAAGAAAGCCAGAAGGTCGAGAAATTGGCGTTGGCCGGGGAAAACGTGAAGTCGGTGGTCAATGAGCTCGGCATCATGCAGAACTCGGGCTTCACGCAGCGCTCGAAAGACACCTTCATCACCAGCAAGGTCAAGGCCAGCCTGGTGGATGCCAAGGATTTGTCCTCCAACGTCTTCAAGGTGGTGACCGAGCGCGAGGTGGTCTATCTGATGGGCCGCGTGACTCCGCGTGAAGCCAAGCGCGCGGCGGAAATCGCCCGTGGCGTGGACGGCGTGCGCAAGGTGGTTCGCGTGTTCGAGTCGGTGTCCGAAGAGGAGCTGGCCAATTATTCCAAGCAGAAGAACGCCCCGGCAGTGCAGGATGCCACTCCGGTGACGGCCCCTGCGCCAGCCGCGCTGGCTCCGGCAGCAGCCGCTCCGGCACCCGCTGCGCCACCGGCTCCCGCCGCTCCAGCGCGAGATATTCAGGTCACTCCGCTTCCTCCCATCGTGACGGCGCCTGTGCGCTGATCGAAGAACAATAGGTTGAGGGGGCTGGCAGGCGCTTCGGCGCGCTGCCGAGTGCTCACAAAGACAAATGCCGGTCAGGAAGTGAATTCCTGACCGGCATTTTTTATGGAGCTTCGTGAATCTTTGGGGTTTGTCTTGGGTATCCCAACTCGACCAACGAAGTGAGCAGTGCCCGGTAACTGGGCCCCCGAATGACGAGATAGGGTCCTAGGCTAGGCGTCGATG
>CALMCS010001131.1 GCA_937862875.1 uncultured Comamonadaceae bacterium | reverse complement strand
GAACTGTTGCTCAAGGTTTCGGAATTCGTTCTTGCGAACCCGCAGGTGCAGGAGATCGACCTGAATCCGGTGTGGGTCGGCGCGCAGGGGCAGGGCGCGATTGCGCTGGATGCGGTCGTGATCGTCGAAGAATCGTCAAACAATCAATCGGAGTAGAGAGACATGGCAGTCAAAACAGAAATCGGCTACACAACGCCGGACGTCATCACAGTGCGTGGCAAGAATCTTTCTGCCGAAATCTTCGGCAAGTTCGATTTCATCGACATGATCTACTGGCTCAACTTCTCGCGCATGCCAGAGCCTCGCGAGAAAGCCATGGCCAACCTCATTTTGGTCGCTGCGGCGGATCACGGGCTCACGCCAAGCGCGCTTTCGTCGCGCCTTACATTTCTTGGTGCGCCGGAGTCGGTGCAAGGGGCTGTGGCCTCAGGCCTGTTGGGTGCGGGCAGCCGTTTTCTTGGAACCGTGCAGAACGTGGCCGATATGCTGAAGAAGGGCGCCACCGAACTGTCCCCAAATGCTGATGACGACGCTGTGATGGAGTGCGCTCACACATTGGTGCGCGAGTATCGCGCAACTCGCTCGCCGATCTCTGGTTTAGGGCACAACATTCATGTGCATGGCGATCCGCGCGTACCTGTTCTGCGTCAGATCTCCGAAGAGCATGGCTACTTTGGCAAGCACTGGCGTCTGGCCTTGGCCATTCCGCAAGTGCTGGAGCAAGAGCGGGGAAAGCGTATTCCTCTGAACGGCGCGGGTGCCTTGGGTGCCATCGTGGCGGACATGGGTCTTGATGGAATCTTCGGTCGAGGCTTGATGCTCGTTGGTCGCGCAGCAGGTTTGGTTGCGCATATCCGTGAAGAGGCCGATACGCCTATCGCGCAGGAATTGTGGGATCTGGTGCTCGATCAGGATCCGCGCAATATCAAGGCAACCAGCGGGTATTGACTGACATGGCACCTCTACAAGGCATCCGCATTCTGGATTTCACGGAGCTTCTGCCGGGCCCATTCCTGACCCAGAACCTCGTGGAGATGGGCGCCAGCGTGACCAAGGTCGAGCGCCCGCCGCATGGTGACAACGCTCGCCTGATGGCTCCTGGCCTGTTTCACTCGGTCAATCGGGGAAAGCAGAACGTACAGGTCGATTTGAAATCCACACAAGGCCTCGAACAAGTGGAGCAGTTGCTTCAAACCGCCGATGTTGTACTGGAGGCCTATCGGCCGGGCGTGATGAAACGTCTGGGCTTGGACTATGCATCGCT
>CALMCS010001130.1 GCA_937862875.1 uncultured Comamonadaceae bacterium | reverse complement strand
GGGCTGACATGGGCAGCCACCCTCGTGTCGCTGGCGGTCGCTATCCCCACAGCGGGGCACGCGGTCATCTACAAGCGTGACCCTCGATCGGCCACGCTGTGGGTGCTGCTGATCGCGCTGTTGCCGCTGGGCGGTTCGCTGCTGTATGGGCTGTTCGGCATCAACCGTTACCAGCGGCGGGCGCGGCGGCTGTTCCCGGGGGCAGATCCTGCTGTTCGGCAGGACCTCTCGCCCACGATGCCCGAGGCTGTATCGCCGCCGCTTGCCGGTCTGGCCCACCTGGTGGGACGCGCCACCGGCCAGTCGCTGACCGGCGGCAACCGCATCGAGCCGCTTGTCGATGGCGAGCAGGCCTACCCGGCCATGCTCGCTGCCATCGAGTCGGCGCGGCACAGCGTCGCGCTGGCCTCGTACATCTTCGACAGCCAAGGCATCGGGGCGCAGTTCGTCGATGCGCTGCGCCGGGCTCATGAGCGCGGCGTGCAAGTGCGGGTGCTGATCGACGACGTGTATGCCCGCTGGACGCCCCGCAGCGCCTACCGCGCCTTGCAGCGCGCCGGCGTTCCGGCGGCGACGTTCAACCCGACGTTGATTCCCGCGCGCCTGCATGCCGCGCATCTGCGCAATCACCGCAAGCTGCTGGTGATCGATGGCGAGACGGGTTTCACCGGCGGCATGAACATCTTCAGCCCGTATTGGCGGCCCGATGCGCCGGAGCAGGCCTGTCACGATTTGCACTTTCGTCTGCGCGGGCCGGTGGTTGCGCATCTGATGCGGTGCTTCACCGATGATTGGTGCGATACCACGGGCGAGCGGCTCAGCAAGGGTTTCTGGGGCGAACCGCCCGCAACGGCTGATGAGCAAGGAACCTCTTGGGCGCGCGGCATCGAGGCCGGTCCCGATGAGGCCCTGGACAGGATGCGCTGGACCTTCATGGGCGCTTTGAGCGCGGCGAAGCATTCGGTGCGCATCTGGACACCTTACTTCGTGCCCGATCAGCCGATGATCGCGGCGCTGAGCACGGCCGCGTTGCGCGGCGTGCGCGTCGAGGTGCTGACGCCCGCAAACGGCGACCATCCCACGGTGCAATGGGCCGCGCGCGCCCACTACTGGCAGGTGCTGGAGCACGGTGTACGCATCTTCGAACGGCCTGGCCCGTTCGACCACAGCAAGCTGATGCTGATAGACGGCCAGTGGTGCTGCCTGGGTTCGGCCAATTGGGATGCGCGCAGCCTGCGCCTCAACTTCGAGTTCAATGTGGAGGTGTACGACACCGCGCTGTCTACGCGGCTGGAATCCCTTTTTGATGCCGCCCGTGATGCATCGAACGAGATATCGGCCATGGCGTTGCGCGCCCGCCCGCTGGCCATCCGCTTGCGCGACGGGGTGGCCCGTCTGTTCACCCCCATTCTCTAGCGGCACGACTTGCGAGGAACATTGCCCATGGAAAAGAAAGATCAATGGAACATTGGCTACTGGATCGTCGCCGGCCTGTTGCTGCTGACGCTGCAGAACTACTGGCAGGCGGCCAAGACCGTCGAGCCCGTGCCCTACAGCGAATTCGAGAAGGCGCTGGCCGAGGGGCGCGTCGCCGAAGTGCTGGTGTCGGACCGCACGGTCACCGGGCGCCTGAAATCGCCGGACAGCCGGGGCAAGACCACCATCGTGGCCACTCGCGTCGAACCCGACCTGGCCGAGCAGCTGTCGAAATACGATGTGTCCTACGCGCGGGTGGTGGAAAGCACCTGGCTACGTGATGTGCTCTCCTGGATTCTGCCGGCGGTGGCCTTCTTCGGCGTCTGGTTCTTCCTGTTCCGCCGCTTCGCCGAGAAGCAGGGCATGGGCGGCTTCCTGAGCATCGGCAAGAGCCGCGCCAAGGT
>CALMCS010001129.1 GCA_937862875.1 uncultured Comamonadaceae bacterium | reverse complement strand
GCGCTGATGATGCCCCACTCGCTGGGCGCAGTCTCGGGCGCAATCGCTGCCGGCTTCGGATGCGTGCGAGCGCGCCAGGCCTTCCAGGTCTATAGCTATCAACGCGGGCTGAAGTTCACCAAGATGACGCGCTTGGCTCCCCACAAGCTTCCCGTCAACCTCAAGGAGCATCTTTACCTGGGCGAAGGCTTCGAGTGGACGCAGTTGCACACGCAGCGCTTGCTGGACGCTCGTGAGACAGATGTTCAGCGTTTCGTGAAGGCCTCGCCAACCGAGCTCAAGCTCGCAGCGACCGGCGAAAAGATGCGCAAGTGGGCCGAGGCCAAGACCGACAGCCTGCTGGCCAGGGTGCTGGAGCGTGCGCTCGATGTGGGCGGTACCGCCAATCCCTTTGCCTCGGGCGTGGACCTGGGCGGCAACCCCGTGCTTCATGGCGTCGGCGTGCAGGGCGAAAAGCCGGTGGTGTTGCGCCAAGGCTCGCGCTCTGGCCACTTGCTGGTGATGGGCACGACTCGCGTGGGCAAGACGCGCCTCTTGGAGCTTCTGTGCTCTCAGGACATTCATGCCGGCCATGTGGTGATCGTCATCGACCCCAAGGGCGACGCGGAGCTGATGCTTCGCATGCATGCTGAGGCACGACGCGCTGGTCGCCTGGATCAGTTCTATATGTTCCATCTGGGCTACCCGGAGATTTCTGCGCGCTACAACGGCATTGGCAATTTCGCGCGTATCACCGAAGTCGCTGGCCGTGCCACGAATGCCCTGCCCTCCTCGGGCAACTCGGCTGCCTTCAAGGAGTTCAGCTGGCGGTTCACCAACATTGTGGCTCAGGCTCAGGTGGCACTCGGCCGCATTCCGACCTACGAGACGCTGCTCAAGGACGTGACTGGCATTGACCCGTTGTTCATGGACTACGCGGGCATGACGTTTCGTAAGCTCGCGATTGACCATCCCCAGCGCTTCGGCAGCTATCAGGACCGCCTGGTGGAGCTGGAGCGCGCTATCGTGGCAAAGAAGGCTCCGGTTCCAAGAAGCCTGCAGGATCGTTCGCCCGATCAGGTGGCGATGTATCTGCTCATCAAGGAAGCACGACTGGACGACAAGGTACTGGTCGGCCTGGCGGCCGCATTCAGCTACGAGCGTTCGTTCTACGAAAAGATCATTGCCAGCCTGGGGCCATTCCTCGAAAAGCTCACCTCTGGCGCAGTTGGCAAGCTCATCAGCCCGGACTACTTCGACCCGAACGACAAGCGGCCGATCTTCGACTGGATGACGGTGTTCCGCCAGGGCGGCATCGTGTATGCCGGCCTGGATGCCTTGTCTGACTCCGTGGTTTCGTCTGCCGTGGGCAACTCCATGCTGTCAGATCTGGTCTCGACCGGCGGCAAGCTCTACAAAACAGGCCTTGACCCACACGGCGATGGGAAGCTGCAGCTGCCGACTGTGTGTTGCCATTTCGATGAGGTCAATGAGATTGCAGGTCCCGAGTTCGTGCCCATGGTCAACAAACTGGGCGGATCTGGCTTTCGCATCACTGCA
>CALMCS010001128.1 GCA_937862875.1 uncultured Comamonadaceae bacterium | reverse complement strand
GCTGGTCGCGCCCGCTGGTCATGGTCAAGTTCACAGAGCTGTCATCCAGCCAGCTGCAATGGCGCCGGTCCAGTGCCCATTCATAGAAGCAGTGGTGACGGTGCCTGCGGCCAAGCGCCGGCCGAGGGGCCGCAGAATGACGTGTCCAATAGGCACTGCCGACCCAACAAGGTCTGTCGTTGGGACAGGCTGAATGCGCCTCAGCGCGTGGCAATAATGGCGTCCAACCGAGTGGCTATCAAGTGTCGGTTGCGCGCTCACAAACCACCAGCCCGAGCTCGCGATGGCTCTACACGGTGCCGCACGCCCCATGAAGAGCCACATCGTTAGGTCTGGTCAATGCACGCTGAAGTCGATCACGATCACGCCTGGTTCGCGCTGTCGGTATTCCACGCCGACACGGTCGCCGTAGCGCTGCGCAAGCTGCGACAACAGCGGTAAGGGGTCGTGGTCGTTGACAAATCGCATGGTCTCGCCCGGCTGGAGGCTGTCCAGGGCGCCGAATATGGCGGCGTGCCGGAATCTTTTAGCCACGCCGCGGGCGTCGAACGGGTAGATAGCGTCGGGTGACAGGTGTGCGTGAGGTTGTGACATGACGGTTCCTTTGATCAAAGTTGAAGGGGCCCAACGCAAGGCGTCAGGTTGTGGGGGATTGGTGGTCCGCTGGCGCGGCAGGTCTTGTTTGCAATGCGCTCACACGCTGGGCGTTACCTTGGTCGTGGGTTTTCGAAGGCTTTTGGGCGCCGTCACCAGAGAAATCCCGGGCGACGTGGCACGCCCCGTTGTCGGCACCAACACGGGCCCTACGATGTCGGCCAGAGTCATCCCGTCGAGTTCCCTGAAGTAGGAGCCTAAGGCGGCGTTGAACAAGCCCTTTAAGCGGCAGGTCGGAGACAGCGTGCACTGGTTGGAAACGGGGTCGAAGCATTCGACCAGGCGGAAATCGGTCTCCGAGGCACGCACCACGTCGCCGATGCGCAGTTGGCTCGGGTCCTTCTGCAGGCGCAGTCCACCGCCACGGCCACGGATGGTTTCCAGCACACCCTGGCGGCCCAGGTCCGTGACGATCTTCATCAGGTGGTTCCTGGATACCCCATGGTGTTCGGCCAGCTCGCTGATTGTCACCAGCTGATGCGGGCGGGCAGCGCAATACATCAGCACGCGCAGGGTGTAGTCGGTGTACTCGGCAAGTCGCATGGATACCCCTAAAGAGGTAATTAGTATATTTCTTTAAAAGATGGTTTGGATATAAGATTCATGTCAAGTACTTCTTATAAGCACTTTGCGGTGACCTATTAGTCCTGCATCGCCCACCACACCATGTCCGTCCTGTCCTTGCACGCCTCGCCACCTGAACGCACCACAGCGGCGCAGCCTCTGGGCAGGTCGCTGCTGAGTTTGGCATTCAGGCCCTTTGACCTGGTGGCTGTGATGTTTGCCCTGCTCGCGACTCCCCTTTGGGCGGCGGCAACGGTTGGGTCGGTCGCGTTTGCGATCTACCTCTTTATCTACACCCCCCGGTTGCACAAGCCGCTTTTCATTGGCAAGGACGTCTGAATCCTTTCTTTCCTCCCGTTCCGATTTTTCAACCCATTCCTCTTCTCCCAACTCAGGACACGTTCATGAACACCACTACCAATCCCGCCCCCACCGTGGACCTGCGCACCATCGCTCCGCATGAACGTCACTCGCTGGTGTTCACCACCTTCATGGCGCTACCGCCCGGCGCGGCCATGGAACTCATCAACGACCACAACCCTCTGCCGCTGCGCGGGCAGTTCGACAGCGGCCTCTATGGCGCGTTCAACTGGGCCGCGCTGGAAAACGGCCCCGAGCAATGGCGTGTCGAGATCACCAAACCCGCCAGCAGCAAGCCCGTGCACGGAGTGGACTCCTGCTGCGGATCCTGCGGCGGCTGACCGGGAGCCATTGCCATGACCTTCGTGGTCACTGAAGCCTGCATCAGCTGCAAATACACGGACTGCGTCGACGTCTGCCCGGTCGACGCGTTTCGCGAAGGACCGAACTTTCTGGTGATTGACCCCAACGAATGCATCGACTGCGCGGTCTGTGTCCCGGAATGTCCGGTCGCGGCGATCTACGCCGAAGAAGACGTGCCCAGCGACCAGCGCGACTTCACGCTGCTCAACGCCGAACTGGCCCGGCAGTGGAAGCCGATCACCCGGACCAAGCCCGCGCTGCCAGATGCCGACGCGTGGAGCAAGGTTCATGACAAGCTCGGAGAGCTCAAACGGTAGCGCTAGAAACCTTCACCCCGGCGCACGCGGCCCATGCGGCCGGTGCCAAGGGTAAAGGCGAAAAATGAGGAACGGACGGAAATAGCGATGCCGCGAGCGTTCCTCACCGCTTCACCGTCTCACAGGCCCAGCGACAGCATCGCGGCCTCGGACATCCTAGAGCGGTCCCAGGGAGGATCGAACACGAAATCCAGATCCACCTGCGCCACACTGGGCAAGGCCAGCAGTTTCTCGTGGATCTCTTCCACCAGCAGGTCCCCCATGCCGCAGCCGGGCGCCGTCAGGGTCATCTCGATCGACACCCTGAAATCGTCGCTGTCGTCCATCGGCAGCACGTCACAGGCATAGATCAGGCCGAGCTCAACGATGTCCACCGGAATCTCCGGGTCGTAGCAGGTCTTGAGCGTCTGCCAGACCTGCGCCCGCACACCTTCGGGCCCCTCCGCTTGCACCACCACCGGAGCCACCGGCACCGGCTTGCCGATGGCGTCGGCATCCGCACCGGCCAGGCGCATCAGCTGGCCATCGACCAGCAAGGTGAACGACGCGCCCAGCGCCTGGGTGATCTGCACCAGCGTGCCTGCCGGCAGTTCGGCTGGAGTTCCATCGGGCACGCAGGCTACCTCGACATTGCGCCTGACGATCACCCGTTCGCGTCGTGCACTCATGGCGTCGCCTCCGACGCGTTGCTGGCGCTCTCGGCCTCAGCGGCCAAGGCGTGCATCAGCGCGTGCCAGCCCAGCAGCGCGCACTTGATGCGGCCTGGGTAACGGCTCACACCGGCCAGGCTGATCAGCTTGCCCAGGTGCGCTTCTTCGGCCTCCATCTGGCCAGTGAGCACGGCGCGGAACCGGCCCTGCAGCGCCTGCGCCAGCGCCACCTCTTGCCCGAGCACCGCCTCGCTCATCATGGACGCGGACGCGATGCAGATCGCGCAGCCCTGGCCGTGAAAGCGGATGTCGCTCACCCGCCCATCGTCGACCACCAGGGCCACCCGCAGGTCGTCACCACATTGCGGGTTCTGGCCGCGCGCTTGATGTGTTGGTGCGGCCAGCGTTCCGAAGTGGCGCGGCGCGCGCTTGTGATCCATCACCACGTCTTGGTAGAGGTCGATTTCGGCGGCTGTTTCTGAAATCATTGCAGCACCTTTATGGCATGCGCAACGCCGGCGAGCAGGCGCTCCACCTCGGCGTGCGTGTTGTAGAGCGCAAACGAAGCGCGCGTGGTTGGCCCCAGGCCCAGGTGTTCGAGTAGCGGCTGGGCACAGTGGTGACCGGTGCGCACCGCGATGCCGAGTTGGTCCAGCACGGTGCCGATGTCGTGCGGGTGCACGCCGTCGGCGACAAACGAGACGATGGCCGATGCGCGGCTGTGGGCCGACAGCACCGTGATGCCGGGCAGCGCGGCCAGCCCCGCAGCAGCGTGTTCGCGCAGCGCGCTCAGGTGGACGTCGATGCGATCGCGCCCGATCTGTTCGATGAAGCCCGCCGCAGCCGCCATGCCGATCGCACCCGCGACGTTGGGCGTACCGCCTTCCAGCCGCGCCGGCAGTTCGGCAAAGCTGGCCTCGGTGGCGCTCACCCAGGCCACCATGTCGCCGCCGTAGCGCAAGGGCTCCAGCCGTTCCAGCGCGGCACGCCGGCCCACCAGCACGCCGCTGCCCATGGGCCCGTACATCTTGTGGCCCGAAAAGGCCATGAAATCGCAGGCCAGCGCCGACAGGTCGGGCACCCCGTGGGCCACGGCCTGGGCTGCGTCGAGCACGGTCAGCGCGCCCGCGTCGGCGGCGAGCTGGAACAGGGCCTCGTAGGGCGGGCGCTCGCCGGTGGCGTTGGCGCAGGCGGTGAGCGCCAGCACGCGGGTGCGGGGGGTGAGCAGGCGGCGCAGGTCGGCCGCATGCAGCCGCCCCTGGGCATCGGGCAACAACACGCGCAACACCGCACCGGTGCGCCGCGCCGCCTGTTGCCAGGGCACGAGGTTGGCGTGGTGTTCCAGGCCGCTGACCACGATCTCGTCGCCGGCCTGCAGCCAGGCGGACCGATGGCCGGCGGTGGAGAGGCCATGGGCCACCATGTTCAGCGCGTCGGTGGTGCCCGAGGTGAACACCAGCTCGTGATCGGGTCCGGCGCCGACAAAGCGCTTGAGATCGCTGCGGGCGCGCTCGAAGGCGTCGGTGGCGCGCTGGCTCAGCGTGTGCACACCGCGATGGATGTTGGCCCGGTCGTGCTGCTCGAAGGCGCGCATCGCGTCCTGCACCGCCAGGGCCATCTGGGTGGTGGCCGCGTTGTCGAGGTAAGCCAGCTCGGCACCGTGAATGCGCTGCGCGAGCACCGGAAACTGCGAGCGTACGGTATCGAGCGCCAGGCGGTCGGTTAAAAGGGCGTCACCCATGGGCAGCCTCCTGCTGAGTGGTAGTGGCGGTGGGGTCATCGCTCAGGTGTTGGGCCACCGCTTGGTGCAGCAGGCCCGCGAGGTCGAGCGACTCGATGAACTGGGGATTACCAAAGGCCCGCGCGAGCAAGGCGCTGGCCATGCCTTCGATGATCAGGCCGCGCGCGCTGCGTTCGTCCAGGCCGCGCTGGCGGGCGTAGAACAGCGCGTCTTCGGGCAAGGCGCCCCAGGTGGCGCCGTGGGCCGCCTGCACCTGGTCGTGGTGGATCTCCAGGTGCGGCCGCAACACCAGCCGGGGCTGGCCGCCGGTGGGAACGCCCGTGAGCCGCTGCCGCACCTCCGCGTCGGCCGCGCCCGGTGCGATGCGGGTGTAGGCGTTGACCACCGCGCGCGCCGCGCCGCTGGCCAGCGCCAGCGCCTCGACGTGGCTGCGGGTGCGCTCGCCGGTGTGCAGCATACGCACCTGTTGTTCAAGGTCGGCACCGGCCGCCAGCAGCAAGCCCACGCTGCGGGCCTCTGCGCGGACACCCGCCAACTCGACTACCTGGCGTTGCAGGTGGTAACGGCTGCCGGTGGCGATCAGGCCTTGTTCGTAGCGCGCGTCCGGCCCGAGCTGCAGGTGCAGGTGGTGGGCGACCCGGTCGGCCGCGCCGGGCTGTACGCTGCGCAGGTGCTGCAGGGTGGCGCTCGCGCCGAGCCGGATGTGGGTGTGCAAGTTCTGCACCACCGGCTGCTCACAGGCCACCCCTTCACGGTGATGGCGGTGGTGGGTTTCCACCAGCACGCAGTGCACGCCGTCCTGCACATCGATCACCAGCGTCGGTGCTTCGACCGCGCTGCGCGGCTGGTGCCGCAGCTGTATCCACACCGTCTCTGCGACCCTGTGACCGCTGTCGTGTTCACCGCCAACGCGCAGCCGCAGGCCGTGACGGCACAGCGCGTGGTGCACCCAGGCAAACGGCGCGGCATCTTGCTGGGTGGTATCACCAGTTTCGGCCACACCTTCGGCATGAAAGGGCAACGGCAGGCCGGCAAACAGCTCCTTGCGCTGCGCCGGGTCGGTGGCATCGAGCCAGCGGGCGTCCACACGGCCTTGCGGCGTCTGACCGAGCGGGTGCAGCGTCCAGCCTGCGCCGCTCAGCGGGCGGGCGTCACAGCCGGTCGACGCGGCTTCGGGCGCTTCGCCCAGCCAGACAGCGGCCGGCGGTGGCGGCAGATGGCGAAACGCCTCGGCGTCTCGCGGGATCCAGCCCGCATCTTGCAGCCGGTGGCGGGCGGCCAGGATGTCGGCGCGTGCGTGGTCCATGCTCAGGCCTCCAGCGCGTCGGCCGCGCGCACAAAGCCGGTCCGTGAAATCTGCCGGGCGAGCGCCAGGTCACCGGTCTCGGCGATGCAGCCCTGGTCGAGCCGCATCACCGCGTCGGGCTCCAGCGACTCGATCAGCCGCAGGTAGTGCGAGACCACCACAAAAGCGGTGCCCTGGGCGCGCAGCGATTGCACCAGATCTACCACCGCGCGGGTTCCGTCCACGTCCATGCCCGAATCGATTTCATCGAGCATGGCCAGGCGTGGTCGCAGCAGGGCCAGCTGCAACAGCTCGTTGCGCTTGCGCTCCC
>CALMCS010001127.1 GCA_937862875.1 uncultured Comamonadaceae bacterium | reverse complement strand
GACGCGCTCCAGCAGTGCCAGCATCTCACCCTCGATGCGGTGCATCGCTTCCTGGGTGTGGCCTTCAAAACGCAGCACCAGAACGGGCGTCGTGTTGCTGGCGCGGATCAGGCCGAAGCCATCCGGCCAATCCACGCGCAGGCCGTCGATGGTGCTCAGTTGCGCGGGCGCAGAGAACGCTTCTTGCGCCAGTGCCTGCAACTCTGCGGTCAAACGATGTGGCTCGCCTTCTTCGCACGACACATTGAGTTCGGGCGTGGAGAAGCTCGTGGGCAAGGCGTTGAGCACGGCGCTGGGGTCGGCGCTCTTGCTCAGGATCTCGAGCAGACGGCAACCCGCGTAAGTGCCATCGTCAAAGCCAAACCAGCGCTCCTTGAAGAAGATGTGGCCGCTCATTTCGCCGCCCAGCGGGGAGTCCAGCTCCTTCATGCGCGCCTTGATCAGCGAGTGGCCGGTCTTGTACATCACCGCCGTGCCGCCAGCCGCTTCAATGGCCGGGGCCAGGCGCTGCGTGCACTTCACGTCGAACAGAATCGGAGCGCCGGGCACGCGCGAGAGCACGTCTTGCGCGAACAGCATCATCTGGCGGTCGGGGAAAATGTTTTCGCCGTCCTTGGTGACGATGCCCAGGCGGTCGCCGTCGCCGTCAAACGCGAGGCCGAGTTCGGCATCGCCGTTCTTGAGCGCGTTGATCACATCGCGCAGGTTGTCTGGCTTGCTCGGGTCTGGATGGTGGTTGGGAAAATTGCCGTCCACCTCGGAAAACAGCTCGGTGACTTCGCAGCCAATCGCGCGGAAGATGGCCGGTGCCGATGCGCCCGCAATGCCATTGCCCGAATCGACCACGATTTTCATTGGGCGTGCGAGTTGGATGTCGCCGACGATGCGCTGCGTGTACGCAGGCAACACGTCTTCCTTGCGGATGCTGCCACCGGGCGCGGCGGTCCAGACTTGCTCGTCCATGGCGCGGCGCAGGCCTTGAATCTCTTCGCCGTAGATGGCCTTGCCGGCCAAGACCATCTTGAAGCCGTTGTAATCCTTGGGGTTGTGGCTGCCGGTGACCTGAATGCCGCTCTGGCACAGCGTGGCGGCAGCAAAATACAGAATCGGCGTGGTGACCGCACCGACGTCGATCACTTCAATACCCACCTCCACCAGACCGGCCATCAGCGCTGCAGAAATCGCAGGGCCGGAAAGACGACCATCGCGGCCCACCGCAACGACCGACTGCCCTTTGGCCTTGGCGGCCATGCCGAACGCCCGCCCCAGATTGAGCGCGACGTCTTCATTGAGAGTGCTCGGCACAATGCCGCGGATGTCATAGGCTTTGAAAATGGCGGGTGAAAACGGCACGAGTGAACCTGTGTGTGGAGAGGGAATACGGGAAAGTGGCAAGGATTGTAGGCTGATTAAACGATTCGACGATTCTCACTTCCTGTACGCATGGCCCCACAGACTATCCGTGCGCCCAGCGTGCCCCGTTGGCGCGCGATGATCATGTCCGAAAACTGCCAGCGCTGACACATGATCGGCCTATCATGAAGTCATGTCCGACACCTCCATCACCACCTCTGACGACGCCCGCTACCTTGCGCTCAAAGCTCGCGACGCACGGTTCGATGGCAGTTTCTTCACGGGGGTCACCTCCACGGGCATCTACTGCCGTCCGGTCTGCTCGGTGCGTACGCCAAGGCGCGAGAACTGCCAATTCTTCGAGCTCGCGGCGCAGGCGGAGCACGCCGGCTTTCGCCCTTGTCTGCGCTGCCGACCCGAGCTGGCACCGCAAGCGCTCGTCTGGTCGCAACAGGACGCCTCGGGCATCCTGCTGGCGCAGGCCCTGCGCATGCTGGACGCGCCCGATCACTGGAGCGACACCGACAGCAGCGCGCTGATGGCTCGTCTGTCGCAGCGGCTTGGCATCACCGATCGCCACCTGCGCCGGATTTTCTCCAGCGCGCTGGGCATCTCTCCGCTGCAATACCTGCAAACCCGCCGCCTGCACGCGGCCAAGCAATTGCTGACCGATACCGGCTTGCCCGTAACGCAGATTGCGCTCGCCAGTGGTTTCAAGAGCGTGCGCGGGTTCAATGCGGCCTTCAGTGGGCATTACCGGCTCAACCCGAGTCAGTTGCGCCGCGAAGGAGGCGAAGGCGGCCTGCCCAAGCAACTGGTGCGGTTGGGCTGGCGTCCTCCCTACGATCTGGATGCGATGCTCGGGTTTCTGCAGACCCGCCAGATCGCCTCCCTCGAAGACGTGGGTCCGGACGCCGGCATGCCGGGTATGCGGCGCACCGTGCGCATCCACGCGCTCACGGGCTGGTTCGATGTGCGCTTTGACATCACCAAATCACAGTTGCTGCTCAAAACCAGTGACAGCCTGCTGCCCGTGCTGCCCCAGTTGATCGCCCGAGTTCGCGCCATGTTCGACCTGGATGCCGATCCCCATGTGATCGATGGCGCGCTTGCACCCCATTTCACCGCCGGAACGGGCATGCGTGTCCCCGGCACGGTCGATGGGTTCGAGCTTGCTGTGCGGGCCGTGCTGGGTCAGCAAATCACCGTGGCCGCGGCGCGCACGCTGGCCAAGCGATTGGTCGAGCGATGGGGTGAACCCGTCGAGACGCCCTGGCCCCAGTTGACGCGCCTGTTCCCCACCCCCAGCGCGCTGACACAAGCCACCAGTGATGAACTGGGCGAGCTGGGGATCGTTCGCCAGCGCCAAACGGCCATCAAAGCCATCGCCCTGGCGGTGGACAGCGGTGAACTGCGCCTATCGCCCGGCGAAGACGTCCAAGCCACGATGGCGGCCTTGTGCGCCCTCCCCG
>CALMCS010001126.1 GCA_937862875.1 uncultured Comamonadaceae bacterium | reverse complement strand
GCTGAGCAAAGTGCTGACCATGGATTTTCGTTCCCGTTCCCGTTCCCGTTCCCGTTCCCGTTCCCGTTCCGCGCTCCTGCTCAGCCTGATCGCATCGGCGTTGATGCTTGCCGCTGGTATGGCGCGCGCCGATTGCGCCGCCGACTTTGCGCGCGACAACCAATACAAACCGGCTGCGGGTCCCTACCGCTGGACCTCGGTCGTCGAAGTGTTTGCCAAGAAGAACGGCTCATTGGAGCCGGTGCGCACCGAGAAAAGCTCCACCGAAATCGCGCCTCCGTTGTCGATGCACGGGAAGGTCGCCACGGCCACGAACTCCGCCGAAATGATTCTGGTGGAGGGCAAACGCGCTTGGATGAGGCAGGGCGCACAGGGCAAGCTGGGCGAGTGGAAGCCGATGGCCAAGGCCGATTTCAAGAGCATCGTCGACAAGGGCTTTGGCACCTATCTGGGCCTTGAGGACGCGAGCAAGGTGCGCTGTCTGGGCGAACATGCCATCGACGGAAAACCGTTTCGTGTCTACGTTTTCGAGGACACCGGAGATCTGGGCTACCGCAAATCCGAAGCCTATTTCGACGCGCAGACAGGTCTGCTGACACGGGCGAACATCCAGATGGAAACCAAGGACGGCATCACGCGAACGGATGGGACGATCGTGCACGACCGATCCATTTCGATCACGCCACCGGTGGTCAATAAATAGGCGCGAGCCTGTCAGTCAGCTGTATTCGTTAGTTCGTTCAGAGAAGGAAGTTTCACGCCATGACCGCCCAAACGATTTACGACGCCGCCGTGTTCAACGACCGCCCCGCCGTGGACGCGTTCCTCGCGCACGATGCGGGATGCATCAATGAGCGCGACCCATGGGGCTTCACGCCGCTGCATGGCGTCGCGGGCGAAGACCATCTGGACATGCTCCAGTACCTCATCTCGCGCGGGGCCGATGTGAACGCGGTGAACGACGAGGGCGTGAGCCCGCTGCATCTGGCAGCCTATCCCGAGATCGCACAGGCCCTGGTGCGTGCGGGCGCGGCCATCAATGCCCCGGATGCTGCGGGCAACACGCCGCTGCACATCGCGGTGGAGGATGAGGAGGGCATCGACGTGGCGGAAATGCTCATTGATCTGGGCGCAGACGTCAACGCGCTGAATGCCGACGGTGCGACGCCGCTGGATATCGCCGAAGCGCGGGATAACGAAGACACCATCGAGATGCTGCAGGAAAACGGCGCGCGCTCTGGGGATGCGGCGTAGGCGCAGTTTGGAATGACCGGTGGGACACTGGGCTATCAGGGGCGTAATTTAGCCACCCGCCTTGCGATACGCCCCCGGAGCGCTGCCCGTCCAACTCTTGAAGGCGCGCTGAAACGCGGTACTGTCCGTAAACCCCAGCTCCTGCGCCAGTTCGATCAGCGACACGCTGCTGCCGTTCAGCCGCACGATGGCGATGTCTCTGCGCAGCTCGTCCTTGAGTGATTGAAACGACACGCCTTCCAGCGCGAGTCGCCGCTGCAGGGTGGCTGCCGACATATGCAGTGCGCTGGCCGTCACGCCCAGATCGGCCCAGCTCGGTTGCGTGCGCCGCAGGTGGTCGCGCACGCGGTTGCTTATCGCGTCATCGCGGGTTCTGGAGAGGATGACGTTGGATTGCGCATCGGCCAGAAACATGCGTACCGCCACTTCGTCCCAATGCACGCGATGTGTGAGCCAGGAGGCGTCGAACCAGACAGTGGTGTGCTGGTGTCCGAACTCGCACAGGCCCGGAAAGATCCGCCCGTAGCTGCCGGCATGTGCGGGAATTTCAAACGCAAAATCAAAACGGATCGGCCGCAGCTTTCCCGCGGCAAACCAGGCGAGCAAGCGCCAGAAGACCCGCACGAGCATCTCATGCAGAAACACCGGCTCGGCCACGGACGGGTTGGTGAAGCGCAGGCGCAGGCCCACTCGGCCGCCTTCCGCGTGCAGCTCCAGCAGCAGATCATCCTGCAGCAACTGCATGGTTTTGGCGGCGCGCTTCATGGCGGTTTGCAAATCCTGCGCGCCGAGCGCGGAGCGCGTGATGAGGGCAAAGCTGCCGCGCTTGAGCGGGCGCGAGAGAAAGCCGAGGCTTTCATCTTCGCGCTGGTCTACGAGCGCGTGAAACAGCGCCACGTATTGCTCGCCTGTGACCCGTGAGCTCGCTTGCTCGAGCAGGGCTGCGGGAATTTGGGCCACAGCCAGGAAGGGCGCGATGTCGTCACCGCGCGCCTGAACGCCGCCCAGCATGCCGCGCACAAACGCCATCGGAACGGTGGTGGGGGTTCTCAAAGTCACGGGTAGATGCTAGGTGCCAGGCGGGATCGCCGCAATAGGGTTGAGGTCATCTGCCAGCACAACGAGGCAATGTGCCATTGCTGCGCGGGACTGCCGTTCATACCATGGAGAGCGTAGACAAAGTGAATTTCCCGTAAAAAACCAGTGACACGGAGACAAGCATGTACATCACCCAAGCGTTGCATCGGGCCTTGCAACAACGGCCGGATCAAGTGGCCTCGCGTTTCGGACACCGCTCTCGCACCTTTCGGGAGCTGGGCGATCGCGTGGCGCGTTTGGCCGGCGCTCTGCACGCGCTGGGAATGAATGAGGGTGACCGCATTGCGATGCTGGCGCTCAACTCCGATCGCTACCTTGAGTACCAGATGGGCGTGCCCTGGGCGGGCGGCGTGCTCAATCCGTGCAACACGCGCTGGTCGGTGGCGGAAATTCTGTACGCACTCAACGATTCCGGCTCGACCGTGTTGATGGTCGACGACAACTTCTGCGCCATGGCCGAGTCCTTGCGCAAGGAGGCCGCTACCTTGCGCCACGTGATCTATTGCGGGGAAAAGGAGCAAGCGCCCGAGGGCATGCTCCATTACGAAACGCTGTTGGCAGAAGCCACTCCCGCAGAAGACGTGCGGCGGCATGATGAAGACCTGGCAGGCATTTTCTACACCGGCGGAACGACGGGATTCCCCAAGGGTGTGATGCTCAGCCACACCAATCTGATCAGCTCCGCGATGAGCGGCACGGCCGGCGGCGTGACGACTTCGGGCGGAACCTACATGCATGCCGCGCCCATGTTCCATCTGGCCGACTACGGAGTTTCAATGCCGCACTGGCTCGATGGAAATACGCACAGCGTGCTGGGCGCGTTCACGCCCGAAGCGGTGCTCGACACGATTGAGCGCGATCGGGTGACGCACATGCTGCTGGTGCCGACCATGGTCCAGATGACGGTGGACAGCCCGGCGATGAAGCAAGCGCGCGATCTCAGCTCGCTCAAGACCATCATCTATGGTGCATCGCCCATGTCCGAGGCCGTTCTGGAGCGCGCCATGGCGGCGCTGCCCGGCGTGGGGTTTGTGCAGGCCTATGGCATGACCGAGCTGTCGCCGGTTGCGACGCTGCTCTCTCAGGAACAGCATCTTCCCGAGGCGCGCAAACGTGGAATGTTGCGCTCTGCGGGCTGTGCCACGCTGTGCACCGAAGTGAAGATCGTCGACGAAGCCGGAAAGGAAGTGGCGCGCGGCGAGGTCGGAGAAATCGCGGTGCGCGGGCCCAATGTGATGCTGGGCTACTGGAACAAGCCCGAGCAGACCGAACAGGCCATCCGCAACGGCTGGATGCACACCGGCGATGGTGGTCGCATGGACGAGCGAGGCTTCATCTACGTGGTCGACCGCTTGAAGGACATGATCATCAGCGGCGGAGAAAACGTGTTCTCCATCGAGGTGGAAAACGCGCTCGCCCAGCACCCCGATGTGCTCGCCTGTGCCGTCATCGGCGTTCCCAGCGACCAGTGGGGCGAGGCGGTACATGCCGTGGTGGTCTCGAGGCCTGGAGCCGCCAACGACGCGGCCGCTCTGATTGCCCATTGCAAGACGCTGATCGCTGGCTACAAGAGCCCGCGCAGCGTGGATTTTCGTGATGCCTTGCCGCTCTCCGGCGCGGGCAAGATTCTCAAGACCGAACTGCGCAAACCATTCTGGGACAAGGTCGATCGCAAGATTGGTTGAGTCCGCCATCCCCATCAAACCCGTTTGAATTTCAAAGGAAACACCATGAGCAATCGAGCCGTAGTTGTTGCCGGAGTCGGCATGATTCCCTTCTCCAAACCCGGAACCAGCGAGCCTTACCCGGTGATGGCCGCGCGCGCCATTCGTGCCGCGCTCAGTGATTCGGGCGTTCCCTACGACAAGGTGCAACAAGCGTATGCGGGCTATGTCTACGGCGATTCCACCGCGGGTCAACGCGGGTTGTATGAGGTTGGCATGACGGGCATTCCCGTCATCAACGTGAACAACAACTGCTCTACCGGCTCGACGGCCTTGTTCCTCGCGCGCCAGGCC
>CALMCS010001125.1 GCA_937862875.1 uncultured Comamonadaceae bacterium | reverse complement strand
GGCAGAGACACGGGCCAAAAGGCCGCACGCTCCTTGGTTAGACGTTGAACAGGAAATGTGGCTTGAAAGCCGCATGGATGCTTGGCATGTAGGTTGTGCCGATCATTCTGTACCCGCTCCTGTACCCACTTTTGAACACCCCTTGGCGAGATAGTCACACCAAGGCCTCGATGACCGCTTGTGGGTTGCGCTCAATCACCTTGAGCAGCACCAGTGCCGGGCCGCGTGGAGTGCGGTCGCCACGTTCCCAGTGTCGCAGAGTTGCCATGGAGAAACCAAAGCGAGCGGCGAACCGTTCTTGCGTCATGCCCACCTTGACCCGCACGGCCTTCACGTCGATGGTGCGCGGGAGATGCACGCGCACGCCGCGCGCGTCGCCCTTGGCATGGGCAATCGCCTCTTGCAGGCCCTGCTTGATGCTCTCGAATGCGGTGCTCATGATGTCTTCTCCCTCCGGATTTCGACCACACATCAGACTGGCCAGCCAAGTCATTCCACCCGGCCTTAGCCAAGTAGGCATTGTCGCCCTTGACGAACGGCATCAGGGCGTGCGGTCAGTTGTTGGAGTGGCCTCCTGGGGCATTCGAGCAATGCGGATGTTTCTTCTGAGGCATTGACGGGTGGTTTCGCAGAAACGAGTAGAGCACTGTGCAACGCACAGTGCTATCCAACAGGAGTCCTTGCGCTTGCGAGGGTTTGTTCGTGCGCAAGACGACTTTCGCAAAAATCCACACGCCTGCAAGGATTGATGATGAGCGCCATGAGTGGCTGGCACGGGCTCAACACTGGCACCGCAGATGTGCACCTCCACCATCGCTACAAACTGTCCAAAAACTCACCCGCCACCGCCACGCAGTGGTCGAAGCTCGGCGTGTATTCCAGCGTGGCGATGGCGTCGAACGCGGCCCGCAGGCTGGGATGCGGCTGCCGAATCTGGGCCAGGAAGGCACTGCGGTGGCGCAGCAAAAATGGCTTGGCTGCCAGCAACTGCACAGGCTCGCGCTCGATCACAAGCGCCAAGTCAAACAAATCACGCGCCGTGACACGGTCGCCACGGTGGTACATCTTCTTGGCAATGATCTCGGCAGCCGTCTCCACTTTCACGGCACGGCCTTGGATATCCCAAACTTCCCAGGCGTCATCCAGCAGATTGGGAGCAGACACAAAGTCCACCTCGCCCTCATCGAACTGAAGCTTGACGAACATGCCCGGCTGTTCCGTGTAGTCCTCGGTCAAGTCTGCGGCCGTGTCGCTCAGCCGAGGGGTGACAAAGCCTAGGTACTGCGGATCGGGCACAAAAATGTCGATGTCCTTGCTCAGCCGGTGGCGGTAACGGAACATCAACACGGTTCCACCGCCGAAAGTCCAGAACGGGTCGGCTATGCCGCCGTACTTGCTGATGTCGTCGGTCAGCATCAACGCACGCGGAAGCAAACTCTCCCAGGCCCCGCTGGGCAGCGCATCGGCCTTCATGCCCACAGCGCCCGGCGATGCACGGACAGCGACTGTGCGAGCCTTGCGACGTTGCGCCAGACCTTCCGAGGTGGTAGATGCGCTTGCGCGGCAGCCTCTTCCACGGCCATCACGACGGTGGGCACGGGGGCCTCATCCAGCAAATGGGTCAGGTGCGGGGCAAATGCAGGCGGCACCTCGCCGCTGGCCAGGGCCTGCTCCAACGTCTCCGGAGCCAGCTCACGCGAGTAACTGACACTGGCCGTCTTGGCCGCCATCCACAAGCCACGCTTTTTGCGCCGCGACTGGGTATCTGGCTGGGTGCTATCCAAACCCAGCACCGCCAGCACCTGTCCAACACGGTTGACACCCAGATCACTCAGGGTGCCGTTTTCCAGGCCGACCAAGGTCTGGCGCGACAGGCCGCTCAGGTGCGCCAGCTGCGCCTGGGTCAGGCCCAGCTCGGCACGCCGGGCGCCAACGACGCGGCCAATATCGATCAGGTTCATGGCTGGCATAGACCTTAAAAATGTCTTAAATATTGGACATATTAAACCTTGCCGTGCAGCCAGGCAAGTCAGGGGCGCTGATGGCTCCCGCCCGCGCACCAAGGCTAAGGCCTGGACGCTGCCTCCAATAGCCAGCTTTCCTTGGTGTAGCGGTAGTCTGCAAATTCCCGCTCAAGCGTGGTGTGGCCCAGCAGCAGGCGGCAAGCCAGGTCGGCCACGACGGCAAGCTCCTGTTCGTTGCGCACCTCCAGTGGCGCAACCAACTCCAGCCCGGTTGCCCACGACAGGCGCTTGCGCTTGCTGCTGGGGCGCACACTGCAGTCAATCCCTTGCGCTGACATTTCCTGTTCCAGGGCTCGCAGACGCTGGAAATATGCACGTGATGCTTCAGATGGCGGGCGGCAGGTGTAACTGACGATTTTCTTGCGCGATCGACCTACCTTGCGGTAGTTCGGAATTGCACCTCGCGTCAACCAATCGTCGAACGGGAACTCACCAGTTTGCTCTTGCGCCAGCTCTTCAATGGCATCGCGGTACACGTGGCGCGGATGCCGCCACCACACGATGACGCGCCGACGATTGAGGATGAAGCCCACGTCATCCCACCAAGACAATGCATCCTGCTTGACCTCGGTATAGCTGTGCGGGACAAACAATCCGCTCGGCCCCAGCCGCCATGGATGGTTGCGATGGTACTCGCGCTGCAAGCGCCCCAAGCGCTCTTGTCGTTGGTCTTTCATGCACTCCCCTGCCGCAGGCGTGCTGCCCGTGCTTGGTCAAACTTCCCGGGCTGAATGCAGCCGCCGTTCATGTCGGTCACCCCGCAAAACCCCACGCCAAAGGCCGCAAACCCCAGTCGCACCTGATCCCGGCTGTAGTCCAGGCAGTCATGGTGGTGGCCATGGAACGCCTTGCCCACACGCAGGCTGCGCGCCAGTTCATCAATCGCATCAAAGCCATGCGGGTGCGCGCTGGGCGCCTCGTGCGTCACCAGAATATCGGCACGTTGCGAGACCAGGCGAAAGTAGTCCTCCGGGAAGATGGAGCTGCGGTGCTTGCGCGGCAGGCCGTCGCGCCAGCGATTGCCCCTGCCGCAGCGCGCGGTGAACTCCTTGGAACTCTCGAACAGCCAGTCCACCGGCGGCGTCCACACCTGCCCTCGGAACACCCCGCCCAGTCCGGCAATGCGCACGCCACCGACCACGGCGACGCGGCCATGCAGGTTCCTGTCCGCCAGTGCGGAGCCAAACAGGTTGTCATAGTCAGCATCGGAGTCCGTGTCGTGATTTCCGTGGATGAACCACACTTCGGTCATCCCCAGAATGGACTCCAGCTCCACGTCCAGCGGTCGCTGCGCCTGCAGGTCGCCCAGTAAGACGATGGCAGCCGGGCGATCCCTAGAGACGATCTCCAGCACATGATCAAAGTGGCCGTGGGTGTCGCCAAAAAAGTAAATCATTGCGCCCTCGCCATTCGCAGTTTGTGCTCCAGACGATCGCGCAAGCGCGGTAAGTTCGCAACCCAGCCGCGCCTGACGATCTCTGCCGATTCAACCTCCTCGCCGGGTTGCGCTTCGAAGTACCTTGCCGCAGCCGCCGACAGCCTCTTTTGTGAAGCGGGAAAGCTCCTGCCGATGACCATCGCCGCCACGCGCATGACATTGGCCTGCTGCGCCGAGCAAGGCTTTTCACGAACACCTTGGGCAACCTCCAGGCAGCTCATCAGCATGACTTCTTCGGCCTCGCGTGGATTCGTCGGCACGACCACGCCCAATTGCTGCATGAAGGCCCGCTCTTTCTCCGACACCTCGTACTGCACCAACGCCGAACCAGCAGCCTCGTAGAGGTAGCGGCAAGCCCGACCATCAAGCTTGGTGGCTTGAGTGCGCGTCGCGGCAAGAACTGACAGCACCGGATATTCGGCAAGCTGGTGAAGTGTCTGCATCACGGCTGGATCGCCGAACGCCTGGCCGCACACCCAACCCTCCCAGTCCCAGGCGTAGGCAGCACGTTCTACCCCCTCGACGATGGGGCGCCCGGAGCCATGAAGCGCCGCCCAGAACTCATCCCGCCATGGCTGCGGGATGTCTGCCAGATCAACGTAGTAGCGCCCGCCTTCCGCGTTGCGGATGGGTACGCTGGCGAGCAATTCCTGCCGGGTCATCCCCCGTGGCAAGGCCTGACCCGCCTGCAGCAGCAGGGTGGCAATTTCCTCCTGTCGGGCCATCTTTTGCGCGGGCGTCCATTGGCTGGCGTAACCCATCTTGAGCAGCAAGGCCCACTCCCGACGTAGAGCGTCGGCCTGCTTCTGGCTCATGGGCAGGGCATGGTTGGCTGTCATGCACATCTCCCGAAAAGAATTGTTGTCACAGGCATGGGCTTGCATGGAATGGTGATTTCATGGATAGTTAGTTTAACTAGTGTTGTTAATTAAACAAGCATGTCACGTCCACGAACCGGAAGGCAGACCTCCGCCGAGTACCAACGCCGCTACCGAGAACGCAAGAAGGCCCAGGGTGCCATGGCGCAAACCAACTGGATGCTGGACGTGCGCCTGACGGATGCGATCCGGCACGAAGCCAAGGCTCGGGGCCTGCGCGAATCGGAGCTCGCCATGGAAATCCTGAGCGAGTGGTACGAAGCGCGGTTTGGCGGACGATTGCCACCGGCGCAGGCCGTGCCGCCCCAAGACACCGCTGCGCCCCCCCCACCGCCGACGCCCATCAACGCCACGGTCGAGCTGTTGCTGGGCAAGCTGGAGGAACTGGGCTTCGTCATTCCGCTGCAGGGGATAGCTACGCAGCTCCTGCATGGAGACGAGCGCAATGGCCTGTGGGCCGCAGTCACCCTCAATGGCCTGGATGCCATCGAGTTCGGCTTGATCGAGCGCATCGACGGCCTGGCCCAGAATATCCTGCATTGCGTGGTGGACACGGTGACGCGCCATGCCTGGCTGACCAGTGACGTCTATGAGGAACTGAACCAGGACAGGGACATCGGCACCAAGATCAACACCAAAGGCATCCAGGCACTCGACGATGCATTTGCGCGACTGCGCGAGTTCATCATGGCCAAGCGCATGCCGCTGCACTATGAGGAAACGCTGGCCGCTCTGCCGATCTATCTTGACCAGGAACCATCGCGCTCATTGCTGGCGCTGGCGTTTCAACGTGCAGGCTTGGAGCTGGTGCATGTGCCATCTACCGATCTGGTGATTTCTGCGGCAGAGCCGCCGCAGAACATTGCGCTGCATGACCTGGAAGCACTGGCGCAGTACGTGCGGCAGGAGTTTTTGCGCATGGGGCGAACGATCTACACCGTCCCCCTGTGGGATGGCGGAGAGCTCATCGCCTACGCGCCCGAGGCCCGTGCCACTGTGTATGCAGGACTACGGATACCACCGCCTGATGCAGAGAAAGGACAGCCATGAACACCAGCGAGGTCGCCAAGCTGGCAGCTGAACTGCGCAAAGCCGCGCAAGACCTGCTGCTGTGCGTAAACACTATCGTGGGCCAGGAACAGTCCCTGGCCGCTGATCTGCTGAGACATTTTCCGGGGCGGCTGGAGTTGCTGGCCTTGCGCATGGCCCAGCGCCCCGAGCCCGATCTGCCGCCGGAGTGGCCGCAGTGGAATGCGCCCGGTGAAGACCATTTTCAAGCCCTGCTGGAGCGCCAGCGGTGGCGGTTGCAACGTCGTTCGGAAAGGAGCTCTCTGTGAATCGGAATCTTCGCACTCTGCGCCACTGGATTGCTTGCGGCCTGGCCTTGCCTGGCATTGGCCTAGCGTGGGCACAAATGCCCGTACCGCTGCTCGATACCGCTGCCATACCAGCCACTGTGCAGCAGCTCGAAGCCTTGCTGCAATGCAAGGCAGGAACGGTGTTGAAGACCGATGAAGTGGAATCCAAGCTCCGTACCATCGGCCTGGTCGAAGGCGCAGATGGCTTCTTGATACCCTCAAAGAAA
>CALMCS010001124.1 GCA_937862875.1 uncultured Comamonadaceae bacterium | reverse complement strand
GCTTTTTTTTTTTTTTTGAGGGAATTCCTTTGCGAAACATCGCGGCGTCTGTTGCAATAGGACTAACTTCCCCACCAGGAGGTTGGCCCGGGGGAACCGGCGGGCTGCACAGAAGTATGTGCCTCTAGTCCCCTTGATCCAGGGCCCTCTGTTTAACCTTGGAGTAACTCGCAATGAAAAAATCACTGATTGCCCTGGCTGTGCTGGCTTCCTCCGGCGCTGCGATGGCTCAATCTTCCGTGACCCTGTTCGGTATCGTTGACACGGGTATTGGCTACGTGAACAAGTCCAATGCAGCTGGCGACAGCAAGTATGGCGTGTACACCAGCGGCAACTACACAAGCCGTATCGGCTTCCGCGGCGTGGAAGATCTGGGCGGCGGTCTGAAGGCTGGTTTCTGGCTCGAAGGCGAAATCTTCGGCGATGACGGCAACTCTGCTGGCATGAACTTCAAGCGTCGTTCGACCGTGAGCCTGTCTGGTGGCTTCGGTGAAGTGCGTCTGGGCCGTGACCTGACCCCAGGCTACACGAAGACTAGCTCGTACGATCTGTTCAACCAAACCGGTATCGGCCAATTCATGGGCTGGAGCAACTGGTACGGTAGCGCGAACGACGCCAACGGCATCCGTTCGAGCAACATGGTTTCGTACTACACCCCTAACATGGGCGGCTTCACTGGCGCCATCGGTTACGGTTTCGACGAGCAGACCTCCGGTCACGCTGGCCGTTACATGGGTGGTTACGTTGCATATGACAACGGCCCTCTGAGCGTTGCTGTGTCGTACGACGACCGTGACACCGTTCTGGCTAACCGCGATCGTAACGCTCTGACTATCGGCGCTTCGTACAACATGAACGTTGTCAAGCTGTCCGGTATCGTTCAGCAGACACGTGACAAGATCGACGGCGCTTCTAACCAAAAGGTTAACGCTTACATGCTGGGCGCTTCGGCTCCAGTCGGCGCTGGCGAAGTCAAGATCCAGTACGCTCTGTACGATCAAAAGGCTTTCGACAATGCTAAGTCGCATCAGCTGAGCCTGGGTTATGTGTACAACATGTCCAAGCGCACTGCTGTGTACGGTAACGTTGCTTACCTGAAGAACAAGGACGGCGCTAACCTGGGTCTGGCTGCTAAGGACCTGAACACAACTGGTCCTGGCAATGGCAAGGCTCAGACTGGCGTTCAAGTTGGTATCCGCCACTCCTTCTAATTTCCGGCTGGCTTCTGCCAGCTTGAGTTAGAAATAAAAAACGCTGCTCTTCGGAGTGGCGTTTTTTTTCGCCTGTTCAAACCCTGTGAGCTGTGGGTTCAAGCATGGTTATGCGCCTTCTTTTGCGCAGATCCCCCCGATTCACGTGTGTGTTCTACGGTGCGGAATCCAAGCCCAGCAAGGCTTTGCGGACCATTGAGGTGGTTGGCGAGATGTCATTGAGGGATTTCCCCTTGGAGATGAAACATCGTCGCCGGGCATAGTTGCCACCATCTTTTGATGGAGCTGCCATGCGATTCAAACCCCTGTTTTCCTTGACCGTTGCCGCCCTGTCGGTCGCGGCCGTCACGACCGTGACGCCGGTATCCGCCAAGACCTTCAAGTGGTCGAGCCAAGGCGAAATCTCCACCTGGGACATCCATTCCCAGAACAACGCCCTGCAAAACGGTATTCATGCCTACGTGTATGAAGCGCTGGTTTATTACAACAGCCGCACCTTCGCGGTCGAACCGATGCTGGCCACGTCCTGGCGCGAAGTGTCGCCCACGCAGATCCGGTTCACGTTGCGCCAAGGCGTGAAGTTCCATGACGGCAGCGCCTTCACTGCGGACGACGCGGTGTACTCGCTCAACCGCGCCAAGGCCAAGACCTCCAACTACACCCCCTTCATTCAGGGCGTCGAACGCATCGTGAAGGTGGATGACAGCACCATCGACGTGTTTCTGGCCGCGCCCAATCCGGTCTTGCTGCGACAGTTCACCGAGCTGCGCATGATGAGCAAGGCCTGGGCCGAGAAAAACCGCTCGGTCGAACCCAAAGACATCAAGGGCTCGGACGAAAACTACGCGCACCGCAACGCCATGGGCACCGGTCCGTACACGCTCGAGTCGTGGCAGCCCGATGCGCGCATGGTGTTCAAGCTCAACCCCAACTGGTGGGGCAAGATGGACGGCAATGTCACCGAAATGGTCTACCTGCCCATCAAGTCGTCGGCCACGCGCATGGCGGCGCTGCTGTCCGGCGAGGTGGACATGGTGCTCGACCCGTCGCCGCAGGATCTGGGCCGCCTGCGCGCCAGTCCCGACATCAAGGTCATCGATGGCCTGGAAAACCGCACCCTGTTCCTGGGGATGGACCAGTTCCGCGACGAATTGCCGGGCTCGAACGTCAAGGGCAAGAATCCGCTCAAGGATCAGCGTGTGCGACGCGCGCTGTACCAGGCGGTGGACGTGAATCTGCTCACCAAGACCATTCTGCGCGACCTCGGCAAGCCCGCGGGCACGCTGGTCGCGCCCCAGGTGGCCGGCTGGAGCGAAGCGGTTGGAAAGCGGATTCCCTACGACGTCGAAGCCTCGAAGAAGCTTCTGGCCGAGGCGGGCTACCCGAACGGTTTCGAGGTCGAGTTCTCCTGCCCGAACAATCGCTACATCAACGATGAGGCGGTCTGCCAGGCGGTCACGGCCATGTGGTCGCGCGTGGGCGTCAAAGCCAAGCTGCGCACCATGCCGGTGGCGAACTATTTCCCGATGCTGCAGCGCAATGAAGCCAGCATCTACCTGCTGGGTTGGGGCGTCCCGACCTTCGACGCGCTCTACAGCCTGCAGTCGCTGGTGCGCACCGTCGGCAAGGGCGGCGACGGCAACTACAACGTGGGCCGCTACAGCAATGAGCGCATGGACTACCTGGTCGATCGCATCAAGATCGAAACCGATGCACCGGTGCGCACGCGCATGCTGACCGAGGCGCTGCAGCTGTCGAACGACACCTTCTCGCACATTCCGCTCTATGACCAGGTGATCCCGTGGGCAATGAAGAAAAAGGTCACGCTGGTGCATCGCGCAGACAACCGCGTCGACATTCGTACCGTGAAGATTGACTGATACGTCAATTGCAGGCTGCCCGTGATGGTTTACCCGAGCACGGTTTTACCAACGGGCAGCTAGATTGCTTTCTCTGCTCTATCTGCGAGTCCACGAGATTCGTTACTGACCACACATGCTCGCATTTATCCTGCGCCGACTCATACAAGCTGTGATCGTCATGATCACGGTTGCGTTCATTTCCTTCCTGCTTTTCCAATATGTGGGCGATCCCGTCGTCACCATGCTGGGGCAGGACGCCACACCCCAACAGATTCAGGAACTGCGCGCCTCTCTGGGGCTGGACCAGCCGTTCATCGTGCAGTTCTGGCATTTTCTGATCAACGCCGCCCATGGTGATTTCGGGCTCAGCCTGCGTCAGGGTGCCAAGGTCTCCCGATTGATTGGCGAGCGCTTTCCGGCGACGCTGGAGCTGGCCATGGTGGCGGCGGTCATCGCCTTCGTCGTCGGCGTGCCGATGGGCGTGTACGCGGCGCTCAAACGCGGCACCTTTTTGAGTCAGACGTTCATGACGCTGTCGCTGCTCGGCGTGTCACTGCCCACCTTCCTGATCGGCATCTTGTTGATTCTGGTGTTCTCGGTCACCCTGGGCTGGTTCCCGAGTTTCGGGCGCGGCGAGGTGGTGCAGATGGGCTGGTGGAGTACCGGCCTGTTGACGCTCAAGGGCTGGCACCACATCGTCCTGCCCGCGGTCACGCTGGCGATCTTTCAGCTCACGCTGATCATGCGATTGGTGCGCGCCGAAATGCTCGAGGTGCTGCGCACCGACTACATCAAGTTCGCGCGCGCCCGGGGCCTCACCAACCGCGCGATCTATTTCGGCCACGCGCTCAAGAACACGCTGGTGCCGGTGATGACCATCACGGGCTTGCAGTTGGGTGGCCTGATCGCCTTTGCGATCATCACCGAGACCGTGTTCCAGTGGCCCGGCATGGGACTGCTGTTCATCCAGGCGGTGACGTTTGCGGACATCCCGGTGATGGCCGCCTACCTGTGCCTGATCGCGCTGATCTTCGTGATCATCAACCTGATTGTGGACTTGCTCTACTTCGCGGTCGATCCGCGCCTGCGCATCGGTGGCAAGGCGGGAGGGCATTGACATGCAAGTGGCACGCATCAAGGCGGGCGGACGGGCCTTTGCGCAGATCGCAAAGTTTCATCCCGAACTCACCGCATTCCGGCGCGATCTGCACGCGCACCCCGAGTTGGGGTTTGAAGAAAAGTACACCAGCGCGCGCATTGCCGAGGCGCTGCGAAGCAGCGGCGTCGACGAGGTCCACGAAGGGATTGGCAAGACCGGAATCGTCGCGCTGATCCACGGCCAGAGCCGCTCCAGCGGCAGCATGATCGGCCTGCGCGCCGACATGGACGCGCTGCCGATGACCGAGCACAACGAGTTCACCTGGAAGTCCGCAAGACAGGGGCTGATGCATGGCTGCGGCCACGACGGCCACGTGACCATGCTGATGGGCGCGGCGCGCTATCTCGCGGCGACGCGGCAGTTCGACGGCACGGCGGCGCTGATCTTTCAACCGGCCGAAGAGGGCCTGGGCGGCGCGCGCGTGATGATTGAAGACGGGTTGTTCGATCGCTTCCCGATCCAGTCGATGTTCGCCATGCACAACTGGCCGCAGATGAAGCCGGGCACGGTCGGTATCAACGACGGACCGATGATGGCGGCGGCAGATCGCATCACCATCGAGATCAACGGTCGCGGCGGGCATGGCGCGCATGCGTACCAGACGGTCGACGTGGTGCTCGTTGCCGGTCACATCATCACCGCGGTGCAGGGCATCGTCTCGCGCAATGTGCGACCGCTCGACAGCGCGGTGGTGAGTATTTGCGCGGTGCAGGCGGGCGACCTGGGCGCGTTCAGCGTCTTGCCCGGCTCGGCGACGCTGGTGGGCACGGTGCGCTCGTTCGATCCCGCCGTCCAGGAGATGGTGGAGCGGCGCATTCAGGAAGTCTGCAACGGTGTCGCGATGGGCTTCGGCGCGAGCGCCAACGTGCGCTACGAACGCATCTATCCGGCCACCATCAACACCGAAAGCGAAGCCCGTTTTGCGGGCGACGTGGCCGTATCGCTCGTCGGTGCCGAAAACGTGGTGCGCGATCTGGAACCCAGCATGGGCGCGGAAGACTTCTCCTTCATGCTGCAGAACAAACCGGGTGCTTACCTGCGCATCGGCCAGGGCATGGGCGCGGGCAACAGCACCTTGCACAACAGTCGCTATGACTTCAACGATGACATTCTTCCGCTGGGCGCTGCGCTCCACGCGGGGCTGATCGAGCAGGGTATGCCGCTCACCTCAGCGCAATGAATGAAACCCACAATAAGGTGACGCAAAAGTCATGTCGATAAAACAAACTCTCGCACGCTGGTATGACAGCGACGTGGCACACAGCTTCCGATCCTCTCCGATGGCGATGGTCGCGGCGGCGATCGCACTCATCTGCCTTTTCTGTTCGATCTTTGCGGGCTGGGTCGCGCCGCACAATCCGTTCGATCTGACCACGCTCGAGCTGTCGGACTCGCGCCTGCCGCCCGCGTGGAGCGAGCATGGATCGATGAAATATCCGCTGGGCACGGACGATCAAGGCCGCGACATTCTTTCTGCCGTGATTTACGGTGCACGCATTTCGCTGATCGTCGGCATCGTCTCCGTGGCGCTGTCGATCGTGATCGGCGTGACGCTCGGTCTGGTCTCGGGTGCCAAGCGCGGCTGGATCGATGCGCTGCTCATGCGCACCTGCGATGTGGTGTCTTCGTTCCCCGCGATTCTGGTGGCGCTGCTGATTGCCGGTGTCGCCCGCGCGGTGTATCCCAATGCCGGGGAGGGTGTCGCCTTCGCCGTGCTGGTGCTCGCGATCGCCTTTGCGGGCAGCAATGGCTGGGTGCAATACGCGCGCACGGTGCGCGCCAGCACGATGGTGGAATACGGCAAGGAATACGTGCAGGCCGCGCGCGTCACCGGCGTGCCCCCGATGCGCATCATGCGCCGCCACGTGCTGCCCAACGTGCTGGGTCCGGTGATGGTGTTGGCCACCATTCAGGTCGCGACCGCCATCATCACCGAGGCGACTTTGTCGTTCCTCGGCGTGGGCGCACCACCGACTTCGCCATCGCTCGGCACGCTGATTCGCGTGGGCAACGACTATTTGTTCTCGGGCGAATGGTGGATCACGGTGTTCCCTGGTGTGATGCTGGTGTTGATCGCGCTGTCGGTGAATTTGCTGGGCGATTGGCTGCGCGATGCGCTCAATCCACGCCTGCGTTGAGACGAGATCAGGAACCGCCATGTCATTGCTTGAAGTACAAAATCTCGTCGTTGAATTCCCGGGGCGCAAAGGCACGTTGCGTGCGCTCGACAACGTCTCTTTCTCCATCGCACCGGGTGAAATTCTCGGCGTGGTGGGCGAGTCCGGAGCCGGAAAATCGCTCACCGGCGCGGCCATCATCGGCCTGCTGGAACCACCGGGGCGTATCGCATCCGGTCAAATCATTCTGAACGGCCAGCGCATCGACAACCTGCCGCCGGAGCAGATGCGGCACATTCGCGGCCGACGCATCGGCGCGATCTTTCAGGACCCACTCACCTCGCTCAACCCGCTGTACACCGTGGGTCGGCAACTGATCGAAACCATCACCACGCACCTGCCGCTGAATGCGGCGCAGGCCCGTGAGCGCGCCATCGAGCTGCTCAAGGACACTGGCATTCCGGCGGCCGAGCAACGCATCGACCACTACCCGCACCAGTTTTCGGGCG
>CALMCS010001123.1 GCA_937862875.1 uncultured Comamonadaceae bacterium | reverse complement strand
TCGGCGTCTCGAAGCGGACGGTCTGCTCAAGCTCGTTGATGTAGTCGCGGAAGATATTGCGTATCGTCCCTTCGACCACGCCGGTTTCGTCGGCCAGCGAGGTGAAGGTGCGCTTCAACGCCTGCTGTCCGATCCACTTCACCAGCCGGTCGGTCATCATCCGATTCTCGGCCAGCAGTGGCAGTGCCTGCGAAAAGGTCTTGCCACAGGCTTGGCAGCGAAGCCGCTTGGTGTCGATGTAGATGCCCACGCGCTTGCCGTGCATGGGAAGGTCTTTGAACACCTGCTCGCGGGTTCCCCACGAGTTCAGGCGGTCGGACTGGCAATGCGGGCAGGCAGCAGTCACGTCCACCGGCTCGGCGGTGACGTGGTAGTCGTGGTCGGTTTCCTGCACGCGCAGCACGCGGTACTGCGGGAGGTTCAGGATGTTCGCGGGCATTAGTTATCGCCTCATCAGTGAGACTTTGTTCTGAGTTGGGCGTCTCGGATCAATCGAGACATGCGTGCCCGCTCGTCGTCACTGAACACCACGCCTGCGGTACTTTCGGCAGCTTCGACAGCCTTCGCGAGCCGAAGCGCCTCACGCCCCTCCGGCGTGCCACCGAACACGATGGATTCGTACTCTGCATCCGGGTCGCCCGTTTCATAGTTCCTCAACTCGCCAGTTGTGGCTTCTATGACCGCTCCGAGGGTGGCGAGAAAGGCATCTATCGCATCGCGATGCAGCTTGCCGGTAAAGGTGACGTGAACTGGATCGCGGCCACAAGGGATGCGATCCGTTGTGACGTACTCGATCTCCGCAAGCACCCCTGCCGATGTCACCTGTCGGCTGCAACTCTGGTCTCGCGGAAGCCAGAATGTCTCAGCCTCAATTGGTGCAGGTGCCGACAAGGCCAAGACATCGGCCACAGCAGTGCAGAGCACGCCAAAGTCGGCGGCTGAACGCAGACGTATGTCACAGTCGAAACGACCTTCAAACATGGCCGAATCTCAATCCAACCCCTTTGCCTCCCAGCCTTGACTGGTCAGCTTGATTGCGTGCTTGGACTCCTTGCTGCCAGCACCGTCAAGGATGCTCTTCACCACCGGGAAAGCGGCTTGAACCTCGGGCTTCTTGGCCCAGTCGGCGACGTTGTTGACCTTGTAGGTGTAGGTGATGCCTGCCTCTTGATAGTCGCCGAACTTCATCGGACCTTCCCACTTCACGATCTTGTCCAGTGCCTTTTTGCCCCAGCACAGATCGGTCTGCTTCTCGGTGGTCTTGCCGTTGAGGCCGATGGAGGCGACTTCCTTCTCCTGCGCGAACGGCTTGGCCGCGTCGGTCAGGGTGTAGCGCTTGATCTTGGACTTGCCGCCCGTGGGCTTGCCCATGATCCCCATGATGTCCACCTCGGTGTCCTCGCCCTTGA
>CALMCS010001122.1 GCA_937862875.1 uncultured Comamonadaceae bacterium | reverse complement strand
GCTTGGCCTACGACGTGCAGAGCATGGATGCCACGTTCGCCCGCCTGTACCCGGAACAGTACGCCGCCACCATCAGCGGCGACCGCATGGCACAGGACGCCCGCGAACGCTGGCAGAACACCTTGAACGGCTTGCACACCGCGATGCGGATGCAGGCGCAGGTGTCGCAGAACCTCGCCCAAGACGAAAGCGCGCTGGCCGATCTCGTGAGCCAGAGCCAGTCGGCCACCGGCGCGCTGCAAGCGATGCAGGCGACGAACCAGCTCCTGGCTTTGCAGGCCAAGCAGTCGATCCAGGCGCAGCAGCTCCAGATCACGCAAGACCGGGCCGCTTCACTGGAACTGGCGCGGCAAGCGGCGGCTATGGAGCGCGCCCGCGAAGTGCGGCGGCGCTTTCTGGGCACCGGCACGCCGTACACGCCGCAGTCCGTCAACTTCTATAACAACTGACCGGAGGCGGCCATGCGATGCGCTTCCGTCCTGATGGCCGTGCTGCTGACCGCGTGCGGCCAGCAGCCGGCCGAGAACCTGGCCGACGCCCTGGCCGCAGATCCGGTGCGGCTCAAGGCGTTGCGCGGGCAATGCGCGGCCGACCGGCAGGCCGTGGGCGAGGATGCCTGCCGCGCCGCCGCTGAAGCCTTCCGGCGGCGCTTCTTCGCCGGCCATACCGGGCCGGATGAATACAACTCGCTGGCTGAACTCCCGCCGATTCCGCCGAGCTTCGATACGCCCGCAGATGAATTGCCAGAGGGCGCCGTTCCGCTCACTCCGCCCGAGGATTCGCCATGAACGACGTGACCATCATCGACCGTTTCCTCGATACGTTCTCGCGCTACATCGACTCGGGCTTCGGCTTATTGCAGGGCGAAGTGGCATTTCTCACCGCCACGCTCATCGTCATCGACATGACGATCGCTGGCCTGTATTGGGCCATGAGCCACGCCACCGGCCAGGGCGACGACGTGATCGCCAAGCTGCTGCGCAAGGTGCTCTGTGTCGGCGCGTTCGCCTACATCATCGGCAACTTCAACTGGCTGGCGAGCATCGTGTTCCGCTCGTTCGCCGGCTTGGGAATTACCGCTACCGGCTCGGCCATCACGATGGAGAACTTCCTTCAGCCGGGCCGGCTGGCGAAGACCGGCATCGACGCAGCCGCGCCGATTCTGGAACAGATCGGGGACATGGCTGGGTTCCCCGAGGTGTTCGTGAACATCGACCCTATCGTGGTTCTGTTCATCGCCTGGCTGGTGGTGATCCTCTGCTTCTTCGTGCTGGCCGTACAGCTTTTCATCACGCTGATCGAGTTCAAACTGACTACGCTCGCCGGCTTCGTCTTGATCCCGTTTGCACTCTGGAACAAGACCTCGTTCCTCGCGGAAAAGGTGCTAGGCAACGTGGTGTCGTCAGGCATCAAGGTCTTGGTGCTGGCCGTCATCGTCGGCATCGGTTCAGGCCTGTTCGCCGAGTTCCAGGTGCATCCCGACGAACCATCCATCGACCACGCGCTGGTCGTGATGCTGGCCTCGCTCGCGCTGCTGGCGCTGGGCATTTTCGGCCCCGGTATCGCCACCGGCCTGGTGTCCGGTGCGCCACAGCTTGGTGCGGGCGCGATGGCTGGTGCTGCGGTCGGGGCTGTCGGCACCGGCGTTGCCATCGGCGCCGCCGTAACGGGCGTGGGCGGCGCCGTCATGGCCGGGGCACGAATGGCCCCGGCGGCCGCAAAGCTGGCCGGTGCCGGTGCGCGTGCCGCGACTTCGGCGGCCGGCAGTGCCCGATCGGCGTTCCAGGCCGGTTCCGCTGCGGCCGGCGGCGGTGCCAAGGGCGCGGCGGCTGGCCTCGGCAATGTCGCCAAGACTGGCGCACAAGCCGCAGGCCGCAGCGTCACCTCTGGTGCTTCCGCTGTTGGGCAGAAGGTGGCCGACTCCTTCCGCGCTGGCTGGAACGGCACAGAAGCCGGCAGCGACGGTGCTGGCCCCGGCCAGACCGCAGACGGCACCGCAGGCTCGCAGAAGCAACAGCAACCGGCCTGGGCCAAGCGGATGCACCGCCGCCAGCAGGCTACCCATGCCGCGACCACTGCCGCCCACACGCTGCGCGGCGGCGACGGCGGCGGCTCCGGGCAAGGCCCGAGCCTGCGGGATTCCGATACCTAACCTTCAAGGAGAACACCCATGCGATTCAAACGACCGCAGGTGCGCTACGCCGATACGCCGCAGCCTGCCACCCCGTACCAATCCGCCGCGCAGGTGTGGGACGAGCGCATCGGCTCGGCCCGCGTGCAGGCGAAGAACTGGCGGCTGATGGCCTTCGGCTGCCTCACGCTCGCGCTGCTGATGGCCGGCGGCCTGGTGTGGCGCTCGGCGCAGTCCATCGTGACGCCCTATGTCATCGAGGTGGACAACGCGGGCCAGGTGCGCGCTGTCGGCGAGGCCGCCACGCCGTACCGGCCCAGCGATGCGCAGATCGCCTACCACCTGGGCCGCTTCATCGGCCTGGTGCGCTCGCTGTCCATCGACCCCATCGTGGTGCGGCAGAACTGGCTCGATGCCTACGACTACACCACCGACAAGGGCGCGGCGGTGCTCAACGACTACGCCCGCACCAATGACCCATTCGCCCGCATCGGCAAGGAATCGGTAACGGTGCAAATCACCAGCGTGGTTCGCGCGAGCGACACGTCTTTCAACGTGCGCTGGACAGAGCAGCGCTATGTCAACGGTGCGCCCGCCGGCACCGAACGCTGGAACGCCGTGCTTTCGACCGTCCTGCAAACCCCGCGTACTGAACAGCGCCTGCTCAAGAACCCATTGGGTATCTACGTCAACGGCCTGTCATGGAGCCGCGAACTGGATTCTTCCGAAGGAGCCAAACCATGAAACTTCGTTTCCGCCTTTACGTTGTTCCTTTGACGCTGCTGGCCCTCGCGGGCTGCGCCTCGCAGGGGAAGCCGCCGCCATCCATCTCGCTCGACGAGACGGTGCTGGCCCAGCCGTTGCCCGAACCGCCCAAGCCCGTCGAAGTCGTCGCCGTCCCTGAACCGCTGGCGCTGCCGGCGCAGTTGAAGCCCCTGCCGGAACTCGATGAGGCCCCCGTTGCGCCGGAGCCGGCCGACGAAAAGGTGCGCGTTTCCCGTGCCAATGCAGAAGCGCGTATCGCGCCTACCCGTGAGGGCTACGTCAACGCGATTCAGGTGTGGCCGTTCACCGATGGCGCGCTTTATCAGGTCTATGCGTCGCCGGGGCGCGTGACGGTGGTTTCGCTTCAACCGGGCGAGGAACTGGTAACGGTCGCCGCCGGCGATACCGTGCGCTGGATCGTGGGCGACACGTCCAGCGGCGGCGGGGCCGATCTGCGCGTCAATGTGCTGGTCAAGCCTATCCGCTCCGGTCTGAAAACCAATCTCGTCATCACCACCAGTCGGCGCACCTACCTGCTGGAGCTGACCTCGACCGAGAGGGCATGGATGGCGTCGGTGTCCTGGGACTATCCGAAAGACCGAATGCTCGCGTTGCAGCGCCAGGCGCAGGCAGCGCAGGCAACAACGCCTGTCGATACGGGCCTGTCGCTGGACAAGATCCGCTTCCGCTACGCGGTATCGGGCAGCAACCCGCCGTGGAAGCCTCTGCGCGCCTTCGATGATGGAGAGAAGGTCTATATCCAGTTCCCGCCGGGCATCGCCCAGGGCGAGCTGCCGCCGCTGTTTGTCATCGGCGCGCAGGGCGACGGGCAACTGGTGAACTACCGTTTTCGCTCGCCGTACTACGTCGTGGATCGCCTGTTCGGCGCGGCCGAACTGCGGCTGGGCGGCGATGGCGGCGACGTGGTGCGGATCGAGCGCACCGATGGTGTTGCACGGAGGAACTGACCATGAGCCAGGATGACACTCCCGACCTTGCCGCGCCGCAGGCGGACAAGGTGGCGCCGGAGGCAGTGGCGCTGCGCGCCCAGCCGCGTCCAGTCACACGCCTGAACCGGCGCTCGCTGGCCATCCTTGCCGGCGTCCTAGCGGTCGCCGTGCTCGGCGCGCTGATGTGGTCGCTGCAACCTCATCGACGCAGCACAGGCGAGCAGACCGAGCTTTACAACGTCGATCGCGTGTCAAAGTCGGAAGGACTGGATGCGCTGCCGACGGACTATTCCAAGCTGCCGCCGGCGTTGCTGCCTGCCGTTCCCGAACTAGGGCCACCGCTGCCGGGCGATCTTGGCCCGGCTATCGTGAAGTCGCAGCAACCGGCGACGGCTGCCTACGCGGCCCCCGGTCACGACCCGAACGATGCCCTGCGAAAAGAAGCCGAGGCGGCCGCGGCCTCGTCCGTGTTCTTCCGCTCGGGTGGGCAGAATGCGGCGCCGGTAGCGCAGACACAGGTGGCCGCTGCGCCGGGCTTCGCCGCCAATGCGGCGTTTGACCCGCTGGCGGCCGGGCCGGCCTCCACGGCGGCCCAACCTGCTGACCCGACAGCGGTGCAAAACCGGCAAGACCAGAAAGAGGCTTTCATGAAAGCTGGCCCCACTGAAACCCGTAATTCCGGCAATCTGACTCTGCCAATTTCGCCGTATCAGGTTATGGCCGGAACAGTGGTCGCAGGTGCCTTGGTGACGGGCATCAAGTCGGACTTGCCCGGCGACGTGATCGCCACGGTGACGGAGCCGGTCTATGACACAGCCACCGGGCGCTTCCTGCTGATTCCGCAGGGTTCGCGCATCCTGGGCAAATACAACAGCCAGGTCAGCTACGGGCAGAGCCGCGTTCAAGTCGTCTGGAACCGGATCATCCTGCCGGACACGTCTTCGCTCACGCTCGACAACCTGGCCGGCACCGACCCAGCCGGCTATGCCGGGCTGGAGGACGATGTGGACTACCACTGGGGCCGCATCTTTGCCGGTGCGGCACTCACCACGCTGCTGGGCGTCGGTGCCGAGCTGGCCGCGCCGGAGAACCGGCAGGATGGTGATCGCGTCATCATCGCTGGGCGCGACAGCGCGCAGGACAGCATCAATCAGGTCGGCCAGGAGATGACCCGGCGCAACCTCAACATCCAGCCGACCTTAACGCAACGGCCGGGCCTGCCGGTTCGCATCATCGTCAACCGGGATCTGGTGCTGCGGCCGTACCAGCCGCTGTTCTTCAACCGGGGGACTTCACGATGAGCACGACCAAGAAGCTGCGGCTCGGCCCGCTGCCGAAGACCGAGAGCACCAAGCTGACTTTCGTTTGCCCGACCAGCTTGAAAGTCGACCTCGACCGCTACGCCGCGCTACACGCGCAGGCGTATGGCGAGGCCGTTGATGCGGCGACGCTGATCCCGCATATGCTGGAAGCGTTCATGGCGGGGGATCGAGGATTCAGGAAGGGCACGGCGACCCGCAGCACACCACCGAAGCCGCCATGATTGCACCGCATGCTATTCAACGGCATCCATCGAACGCGCAGCCCAGGCTGCGCGTTCTTCATTCTGGATGCCGCCGAGCCTGTTGGGCTATGATGATGCGACAGGCCCGCCGTTCCTCGGCAATCCAGCACTACACAGTGCGATGCGGCTTTCTCTCCCAACGCTCCTATGTCGCTCCTAGCCGACAACGCCGCTCTTCTTCTAAGCGGCCCCGAAAGGAGCTAACCTACTGTCCCATATACGGTTTCAAGTCCTTCTTGATTTGCGCGAAAGACTTGACACCGGCACTTTTTTGTGCCCGAGATTCGCAGTCGCCACGCATCCAGTGTGGGAGCGAGCCTGC
>CALMCS010001121.1 GCA_937862875.1 uncultured Comamonadaceae bacterium | reverse complement strand
CCGCTGTTCGACACCGTGGACACGCTCAAGGACACGCTGCGCATTTTTGCGGAAATGATCGGCGGCCAGGTCAACGCCGCGACCGGCAAGAAGGAAGGCGGCATCACCGTGAACGCCGCCAACATGCGCGCTGCGACCCTGAAGGGCTACGCCACCGCGACCGATCTGGCCGACTATCTGGTCAAGAAGGGCCTGCCGTTCCGTGACGCCCACGAGACGGTGGCACACGCCGTGAAGCTGGCGCAGCAAAAGGGCGTGGACCTGACCGAGCTGCCACTGGCCGAGCTGCAGGCGTTCAACCCCAACATCGAAGCCGATGTGTTCGAGGCCCTCAGCCTCGAAGGTTCGCTGAATGCCCGCAACACCCTGGGCGGCACGGCTCCGGTACAGGTGCGCAAGCAGATCGCACGCCACCAGGCGCGTCTGGCCTGACCGGCCAACCCCGCACGCAGCGCTGAGCCATCCACCAGACCCACACCGCACGACCCCCACGGAGTTTCGCCATGCAGATCAGCCGTCGCCACCTCTTGGGCTCAGGCCTGGCATTGACGACGGCGGCCTATGCCCCGTGGAGTGGGGCGCAAAGCCACAAGGCGATGCGCCTGCTGGTGGGTTTTCCGCCGGGCGGCGGCACGGACGCCATCGCGCGGCTGCTGGCGGAAAAGCTCAAGACGCCGCTGGGCGAGTCGGTGATTGTGGATAACCGGCCCGGCGCGGGCGGTCAGATCGCGGCGCAGTTTCTCAAGAGCGCGCCCGCGGATGGCAGCACGCTGTTTCTCACGCACGACCACACCATCTCCATCCTGCCGCAGGTGGTGCGCAATCCCGGGTTCGATCCCGAAAAAGACTTTGTTCCCGTGGGCGGCTTTGCCACCTTCGTGAACTGCCTCGCGGTGTCCGCCGCCACGCCAGCGAAAAGCGTGGCGCAATACGTGGACTGGGTGAGACAGCAGGGCCAGGGCAAAAGCGCCGTCGGCATTCCTGCGCCCGCATCCACGCCGGAGTTTCTGGTCAAACTCATCGGCAAGCAGTACCAGCTCGATCTGGTGTCGGCCCCGTACCGCGGCAGCGCGCCGATGATCGGGGACATGCTCGGCGGTCAGATTCCCGCCGGCATTGGCTCGGTGCAGGACTTTCTCGAAAACCACCGCGCCGGAAAACTGCGCGTGATTGCCGTGCTCGGCGGCAAGCGCCAGGCCGCGCTGCCGGACGTGCCGACCTTTGCGGAGCTGGGGCTCAAGGGCTTCGAGGACCTGCCGTATTACGGCTTCTTCGCGCCCAAGGGCACGCCCGCCGCCTTCATCGATCAATTCTCGCAAGCGCTCGCCAAGGTCGTGGCGCAGCCCGAGGTGCGCGATCAGCTGGTGGCGATGGGCCTCACCGTGGAGTACATGACGCCGGCGCAGTTGGCGAAGCGCGAGCGCGCTTACACGGCGGTATGGGAAAAGATCATTCGTGAGAGCGGCTTTCAGGCCCAGTAAGGGCTGAGGCGCATCTCGCGGCTCCTCTATTTGTGTGAATTTGAAACAAATGTTGGGCGGGTGCGGATGGATCGCGCGATCGACACATCCGAAAACAACCTCTGTTTCATAATTCAAACCCATCTGGCGCGTTTTCCCCGCGCCGATCTGCGCACGTGCGCCTTCGCCTGTTTACATCTCCTGCGGCCGTTCCTCTCGCTGATTACTTGATCATGCGCTACGCTCGCCGAGATCCAACTTGATACGCGTAGGCTTCGGGAGGCGTCGCGCACGTGTACTCAGGGGCATCGAGAACAAAATCCATGACAACCAGTAGCACCCTTCGCCTGCGTGGCGTATTCGTGGCGCTGGCGCTGACCCTTGCAGGGGCGGCGCAGGCGTTAACCATTACCAGTGTGTCGCCCCAGGGCGAGGTGTCGCGCGTGCGGCAGATGGTGGTCAAATTCGACAGCGCCGCGGTGCGCTTCGGCGACCCCAAGGCGGCCGCGCCGCTCACGGTCAGCTGCGACGACGCGGAGGCCGGCAAGGGCACGGGCCGCTGGACCGGCGACCGCGAATGGGTGTTCGACTTCGCTCGCGACCTGCCGCCCGGCGTGCGCTGCACGGCGACGCCGAAATCGGGATTCAAGTCGCCCGGCGATTCGGCGCTCACCAACACCAATACCTTTCAGTTCAACACCGGTGGCCCCTATGTTCGTGACATTCGTCCGGGCCATTACGTGGACATCGACGAGGAACAGTTTTTTGTACTGCGACTCAACGGCCCCGCGACGCTGGAAAGCGTCAAGCAGAACGTCTGGTGCGTGGCCGGCGATGTTGGCGAACGCATTCCGGTCAAGCTGATTGACGGCAAACCGCGTCAGGACCTGCTGAAATCGCAGTCCATGGAGCGCGATGCCACCGCCTCGCCTCTGAACTACGTGACGCTGGCCTGCAACCGCCGACTGAGCTCGGGCTCCAAGATGGCGCTGGTGTTCGGCAAGGGCGTGGCGACGCCGAGCGGCGTGATCAATTCGGATGAAAAGCGATTCCCCTACAAGGTGCGCGAGCCCTTCAGCGCCGAGTTCCGCTGCGAGCGTGAAAACGCGCAATCCGGCTGCCTGCCGATTCGCCCCATGTCGCTCGAGTTCAATGCGCCGGTACCGCGCAAGCAGGCGGAGGCGATTCGCCTGAAATCGCCGGCCGGCCCGATCAAACCGAATCTGAGCGATGCGACGAGCGACGGCGATTCCGTCGTGCAGAACGTCCAATTCACCGCACCGTTTCCGGCGGCCACCCAGTTCACGCTGGAGCTTCCCAGCGGCTTCAAGGATGCCTCGGGCCGTGACTTGCGCAATGTCGCCAGTTTCCCCCTCAAGGTAGCGACCGGCCAAATGCCGCCATTGGCCAAGTTCGCCGCGTCGCCGTTCGGCATCGTCGAGCGCTTCGCCGAAGGCCCGGACGGCCCCGCACTGCTGCCCGTGACGCTGCGCAATGTGGAGCCGCAATTGGCCGTGAGCGGACTGGACGCGTCCGCGATTCCTGCCGCCACCGCGCAGAAAAGCACGTCCAAGGTCAGCACGCTGCAGCCGCGCACCGATGCGGAGATCATTCGCTGGATCCGCAAGGTCAATCAATACAACGACTGGGTCGTGCCGCGCACCACGGCCAAGGAAGACACCCGAGGCAAGATGCCGCCGCTGACCAAGGAATCCAAGGAACAGGAGCGTGACCAGCAGACCGTGCAGTCGCGCATGGTGTCCCTGCTCCAGAATCAGAGCGGCGTGAAGGCGCTCGACATTCCCAAGTCGGCGGGCAACGATCCGCGTCCGTTTGAAGTGGTTGGCATTCCGCTGTCGCCGGGCTTTCACGTGGTCGAGATCGCCTCGCCGATGCTGGGAAAATCGCTGCTCGCGCCCGAGTTTGGCGACGACCGCACGATGTATGTGCGCACCTCGGCGCTGGTGACCAATCTGGCCGTGCACTTCAAGCTCGGGCGTGAAAACTCCGAGGCCTGGGTGACCACGCTCGACAAG
>CALMCS010001120.1 GCA_937862875.1 uncultured Comamonadaceae bacterium | reverse complement strand
TCATCCGGGCCTTGGTATCGGTGATTTCGATCACGCCACCAATAAGCCGTGTCACCTGTTCCTTGAACTGCTCATGATCAGCGCCGGATGTTTTGCGCCCGAGCGCCTTGAGGAACGAGTGCACCGAGAACTCCACCCGTTTGCCCAGCGGGTGCGGCATAGCGATGTGCAGCATGCCCTCCAGCACGTCCAGATCAGTCTGGTTGAAGGTTTCCCCTTTGAACCGGATTTCGTAGCCTTCCACAGCAGCAACCAACGTCCGTTTTTTATGGACTGTGCGCTCCTGGCTGACGCCGAACAACGCGCCGCGCAGGATGGCATTGGGCACGCCGCGCACTTCCTCCGGCCACAGCTCCAGCTTCAACTGGCGATCCGGTGCGGCGGTTTTTTGCGCCTTGGCTTCTGCCACCTTGCGGACGGCGGTTTCCTTCAGCCGGGCGATTTTTTCATCAAGATTCATTCTGGATGCCCGAGAGGAAGTAGAAGCCACTATCATCGGCGGGCCGGGTGCGGTATGTGCGCTGCGTCCGCAGCTCGGCGTGTTCACGCTCGAAAACGGTATCTTCGGCCTGGTCAATCCAGTCGGCCAGCGCTTGGCCGAGTAGGCCAGCCGCCGGAGCAGTGACCACGCCAAAATCATCCCGCAGGCGCTCAAACACCAACTGCATTACGCTTGCATTTGACATGGCTCATCTCCTATAGGTGCCGTTCAGCATCCTGCCGTTGGTGCAGGATGCGGATAACATCCAGATGGTTAGCGTAGTCCAGAAAATAGACCACGTGCGAGCCACACAGGTATTTCTGGAAGCCAGATAGAACCGAGGGACGCCCTTGCTTTTCCCCTCGGGATAGCGCATGACAGGCATCCCGAATTGCATCGGTGTAGCTGTCCGCCTGATCTGGCCCCCATCTATCAGCGGTGTAGTCCCAAATCTCGCCAATGTCGGCTTGTGCCGCTGGCGAAAACGCAATGGTTTTCATTGGGCCTGGAGCCCTGCACGCTTGCGCGCCTTGAATGCCTCAAAGTCGAACGGGCGCGGCTCGCCGGATTCAAGGCCAGCGTTCAGCGCATCTTGCAGTGCCTTCACCTTGGACTCGTGCTCTTCCAGCATCCGCAGCCCGGCCCGGATCACATCGCTGGCCGAGCCATAGCGCCCGCCCTGCACTTGGGTATCAATGAAACTGGTGAAGTGCTGCCCGAGGGAAACAGATGTATTTCGCATGAATTCTCTCCAAATGAATTACCAATATATACCAAATATAGGTAAATATCTATCGTGACATCCCCCTGTCGTTTTCGCGGTAGTTCTGCCGCTGCTCGGCCATGAGGTCGCGCAGCTTGTCGCCGCCACGGCTGTCGCTGGATATACGCTCCAGGACGACAGCGCGGACTACCTCTGGCAGGGCGTTGTAGTCGTCGATCATCTTCTTGAGGCCATCGGGCGCGGCCTGCCACTGCTCGCCCCGGTCGCTCCAGCCGTTGGCCTTCAGCTCACGCTTGCGGGCCATCGCGGCAAAGTCCTCGGGCACGTTCTGGCGCTCGCGTTCGGCCCGTTTTTCGGCGTCCTGGCGCTGCTTTTGCTCCAACTCCTGGCGGGCCTTGACCTGGCGTAGTTTCTCCAGCTCGGCCACCTTGTCCAGCGCCGGAGCCTGGTCTAACTGGATGCGTAGGTGAGCCATGTCGCGGGCGCTCCTGGTACGCTGCTCGGCATCGAGGACGCGAGGCCCGAGGCGCTGCCATTCGGTGCGCTGTGCATCGCGCTCCTCCTCCAGCTCGCGCAGGGCGGGAGCTTGCCGAATGCCCATGTCGTGAAGCCGCGTCTGTACCTTGTGCGCTTCGCGCCATGCTTCGGCCTGATCGCGAGCGCGGGCTGAGGCACTGCCCGCTTCGGTGTGCTGGTTCTGGAGCACCTGGCGCTCGCCTTCGGCCTTCAAAACGTCCTGGTCACGCTCTACCAGGTCAAGCACGCGCGGCGGGCGCTGCCGCTCGATCTCAGCGGCCAGCTCGGCCGCGGTCATGCGCTCGATGCGTTCGCGTTCGGCCTGATCGCGCTGCTGCGCCTGGTCGTGCTTAGCTTGGAGGATCTCGCCGGACAGGGCATCAATGGCCTGGTCTGCGGCTTTTCCTTGGCGTTCCAGCTCGCCCGCCTGGCGGGCTTTTTCCCGGCGCTCGGCGGCGGTGCGGTCATGCTGCTGGCCCTTGCGGCTGCGCTCGCCGGTGCGCCGCTCGATGGCGGTGGCCGTTGGCCCCAGGTGCTGAGTCGGGTCTGCCTGTGCGCCGCGCTCGGCGTGGCTGCGGTGGTCTACCTGCACCGTATGCCCGGATTCACGCAGACGCTCATTCTGGAGCTGGGCGAAGCGTTCGCGCCATTCCTTGACGATGGCCGCGCCAGTTTTGGCGCTGTCCAGTTCGCGGGTTTTCTCGCCCAGGCCGTCCGGCATCAGGCGGCGCGTGGTCAGCAAGATGTGGGCATGGTGGTTGCGGTTGTTGCCTTCCTTTCCGGGGGCGTGGATGGCAACGTCTGCGGCCATGCCGTGGCGCTTCACCAGCTCGCGGGTGAAGTCGTGGGCCAACCGCTCCCGCTCGGCGGGGGAAAGCTCGGCAGGTAAGGCTATCTCGAACTCGCGGGCTACCGTCGAGTTCTTGCGCTTCTCGGCCAGCTCGGCGGCGTTCCAAAGTTGGGCACGGTCACGTGCCCATTCGGGGGCGTTGTCCGGCAGGATAAGGGTGGCGGATTCGACTCCACCTTTTCGGGTGTAGTCGTGAATCTCGCCGGTTCGCTCATCGGTGATCTCCACCCCGGCACGATAAGCAGCGGCAGCGGTCGCAGAGCGGCCCGCACTGCGGCTTATCGTTTTGACGGAAAGGTGGTAGATCGCCAAGGGCGCGGCTCCGGCTGTTGGTTTTTCCCCGAAGGGGCGCGCGCAAACGTAGTTTGCATAAGTGCGCCCTTGGCTGTTCGCCTGCGGGTGGTCGCTGCCGGGTAT
>CALMCS010001119.1 GCA_937862875.1 uncultured Comamonadaceae bacterium | reverse complement strand
AAGCTGAAGTGAAGTCCCTGCAAAAGGCTCACTTTGGTCTGCGCATGCAAAAGGCTACGCAACAACTGGGCAATACCAACACGCTGCGTACTACGCGCCGTGACATCGCCCGTGCGAAGACCATCCTTGCTGAAAAGCAAGCCGCCAAGTAATAGGAGCCGACATGACGGAAGCTAAAAAATCCCTCAAGCGCACCTTGATTGGCAAGGTGGTCAGCGACAAGCGTGAAAAGACCGTAACGGTGCTCGTCGAGCGCCGTGTGAAGCACCCGATCTATGACAAGATCATGATTCGTTCGAGCAAGTACCACGCTCACGACGAAACAGGTGAATACAAGACTGGCGACATCGTGGAAATCACGGAAAGCCGTCCACTGTCCAAGACCAAGAACTGGGTTACTACCCGCTTGGTGCAAAAGGCTGATCTGGTGTAAGCCTTAACCGGCCCACCGGCTGCAAAGCCCCGCGAAACGACCCACAATGTGGGTCGTTTTTCTTTTTGGGCGACGCTATTCGTTTTGCGCATTTTCTTGTTCTTCTTCCTTTGGAGTGGAGCAAGGTACACAAAGCGAAGCCGGGTACGCCCGTTATGATTTATTTCAACAGGAGCAACAAGCCATGATCAAAGTCGGTGACACACTTCCAGCAGCCACACTGATGGAATTTTCCGAAGTCGAAGGTAACGGCTGTAGCCTCGGCCCGAACGCTGTCGACGTGCAAAAAGCAACGGCTGGCAAGACCATCGCTGTCTTCGCCGTGCCAGGTGCATTCACACCTACCTGCTCCGCTCAGCACGTGCCGGGCTATGTAGCCAAGGCTGCCGAGCTGAAGGCCGCTGGCGTGGACGAAATCTGGTGCCTGTCCGTGAACGACGCGTTCGTCATGGGCGCTTGGGCGCGTGACCAGAAGACCGACGGCAAGGTGCGCATGCTGGCTGACGGCGACGCCGCTTTCGCCAAGGCTACCGGCCTGACGCTCGACCTGAACGGCAAGGGCCTGGGTCTGCGCAGCAACCGTTACTCCATGCTCGTCAAAGACGGCAAAGTGGTGACCCTGAACGTTGAAGGTCCAGGCAAGTTCGAAGTCAGCGACGCCGACACCATCCTGGCCCAAGCCAAGGCAGCGTAATTGAAATGACGGCCTCTGCTCTCGATTGAGCGGGGCCGACAGCGCTCGTGGTGATGCTCTCTGGAGCATTGCACATGCCATGAAAAAGTCCATCGTTGATGGACTTTTTTCGTTTCTGGGACTGCCTTCGCTTCAGTCGATGTCGACCTTGAGGTAGTGCGAGCCAGAAACGGGGTTGTGATAGTAGGGCGGGATCTCTTCAAAGCCGAGATCGGTGTAGAGCGCGCGCGCGGACTCCATGCTGTCGAGGGTGTCCAGCAGCACGCAGGCATAGCCGCCCAGGCGGGCCACATCGAGCACGGCCTCTGCCAGCTGTCTGCCGAGGCCAAAGCCGCGGAAGGCCTTGCGCACGTACAGCCGCTTCATTTCGGCGGCATTCGAGTAGTCCACGCTGTCCAGTGGCCGGAGTGCGCAGCAGCCCGCGAGGCTGCCGTCGACGTAGGCCAGCAGAATCTCTCCGCGTGGCCGTGCGTATTCGCCGGGCAGGGTGTTCAGCTCTTCCTCGAAGCTCTGAAACGACAGGTCGAGATCCAGCGTGCCGGCGTATTCGCGAAAGATGTCGCGTACCACTTCCATCTCGTGGGCTTGTGTGGGAGTGGTGAGGGAAATGGTGTGTGAGTGGTCGTCCACGGGCATTCAAAGGCGCCTCAAGGCGCGAAAACAACGATGCTTCAGTGTATTCGGTAGAGCTCGATTGTCTATTTCAGATTGACCCTAATGAGGATACCCACCAGGCGATGGCGCCGCCGATGCTGATCAAGATCAAGGCGACGACGCGGGTGAGCGCCGTGTCGCGCGATGCGCGCGTGCTGGCGGGCAGTTGCTTGTCGCCGGTGATCATCGGGCGTACCAGTGTTTTGCCGCGCAGCACATAGATCAGAATCGCCAGCACATGCAGGCCGACCAGCCCGTAGATCAGGTACTGACCCAGATCGGCGTGGTACCAGGTCGCTCTGCTGACCCATTCGCCCGACACGAAGCGCGTGAGTGGGCCGGAAGATGCGATTTCGTCATCGCTGACCAGGCCGCTCGCCACCTGCAGAATCAACACCGCCAGCAGCCCGAATACGGAGAGCGCACCGAGCGGCGAATGGCCCGTGGAATGGTCTTCCTGGCCGCGGAAATGTCGAATCGCCTGCGCTGGCGAATAGAGGAAGCTCATGAAGCGCGACCAATGCCCGCCCACGAGGCCCCAGCACAGGCGAAAGATGAGCAAGGCCAGCACCGCATAGCCCAGCCGGAAGTGCCAGACCATCGCGAGCCCTCCCAGCTTGGCGCTGACGACCGAACCGATGACGCAGGCCGCCAGAACCCAATGGAACAGTCGGGTGGGCAGATCCCAGACGCGAACGGAAGTGGTTTGCATATTGGTGTAACTCACAAATAAGACGAAAAATCCGCGGCGGTCCCGCAATTGGGTGGAGATGTTCACACAATTGCGGTCGAATCACCGATGATCGAAACTGTGCGCCAAAAGCCGAACCAAGTATCGGCGATCCAGCTGATAGTGCTTACCTGCTAGATCAGCGAAGTTGCCTGCCCTTGATGCGTAAAGTATATTTTCACCGTCAGTAAAAGAAAGGCCCGCCCCATGAAATTCAAAGTTCTTTCCACGTTCGCTGCTGCTGCGGCGTGCACGATGCTGGCTTTGCCGGCCGCTGCCCAGTTTGCCAAGGCAGAAGATGCCATCAAATACCGCCAAGGCTCGCTGTTTGTGATGGGCCAGCATTTCTCGCGCCTGGGCGCGATGGCCGCCGGCAAGGTGCCATTTGATGCCAAGGCCGCGCAAGAAAACGCGGACGTGGTGGCATACATGGCCAAGTTGCCATGGGCCGGCTTCGGCCCGGGTTCGGAAAAAGGCGCACCCACCAAGGCCAAGGAAGACATCTGGCTGGAGCCAGAGAAATTCAAGGAACACTCCGACAAGCTGATCGCGGAATCCACCAAGCTGGCCGCCGCGACCAAGACCGGCACGCTGGAAGGCATGAAGGCGGCGTTTGCGGCGACTGCCAACACCTGCAAGTCCTGCCACGACGCGTACCGCAACAAGTAAGCCAAGCCAAGCCGAGCTGAACCGCTGCGTTTCAAGACAAAGAGGCTGACTCCTTTGCGGGAGTCAGCCTCTTTTGCATTGGATGTCTCTGGAAGGGCCTTCAGGCCTCGGC
>CALMCS010001118.1 GCA_937862875.1 uncultured Comamonadaceae bacterium | reverse complement strand
GCCGAAATAGTGGAACACCAGCCCGGTCACGAAGATCGAGGCAGGAATCGCGGTCAACGCGATCACCAGGGGGCGCAAAGTGCCCAGGAAGAAGAACAGGATCACCGCCACGAAGACCGATGCGCCGATGAGCTTGCCTTGCAGCGTGCTGATGGACGCCTCGATGAAGTTGGCTTGTCGGAAGGTCACCTGTGGCTCGGCCATGCCAGCCGGCAGTGAGCCCTTCATGTCCGCCAACGCTGACTCGATCGAGCGGGTCAGTGCAATCGTATCGGCCGTGGGCTGCTTTTGGATGCCCAGGATCACGGCTGGCAGGCCCTCGAAGCCCGCATCGCCGCGCTTGATGGCTGGCGCAAACTGAACATCGGCGACCTGGTGGAGCAGGATGGGTTGGCCCGCACGCACCGCGAGAGGCAGGTTACGCAGGTCGTCGAGTCGGGACGTGCGGCCCAGGTTGCGGATCAGGTACTCGCGGCCATTGATCTCCAGGAAGCCGCCGGAAGTGTTCGCGGAGAAGCCCTTGAGAGCCGCATCCAGATCGGACGCAGTCACGCCCAGCTCTGACATTCGCGTGGTGTTGGGCTGGACCTGGAACTGACGGACCTCGCCTCCGATCGGGATGACTTGGGCAACACCAGGTATGGCCATCAGCCGGGGGCGTAGCACCCAGTCCGCGTACTCGCGAGTGTCCATGGCCGACAGCGGCGGGGCTGCGTTCTTCTGCCCTGAGGGCTTGGCACCGATGGGGATTGCAATCTGCATGATCTCGCCCATCACTGAGCTGATTGGCCCCATAGTGGGCGTCACGCCCGGGGCTAGCCCTTCCTCCATGGACGTCAGGCGTTCGGAGACCATCTGGCGCGCCCGGAAGATGTCGGTCTTCCAGTCAAATGTCACGTAGATGAAGGAAAGCCCGGCGCTGGAGACCGAGCGCACGCTTTCGACGCTGGGCAGGCCGTTCATGGCCGTTTCGAGCGGGAACGTGATGAGTTGCTCGACTTCTTCGGCAGCCATGCCGCCAGCCTCCGTCATGAGAGTGACGGTCGGCTTGTTGAGATCGGGAAAGACATCTACCGGCGTGCGCGTCAGGGTGAACGCGCCATACGCCATCAGCACCAGCGCCCCGATGATGACCAGGAGCCGGTTTCGTAAGCTATTTTCGAGAAGCCACTTGAACATGGAATGGTGCCCCTCAACGAACTTGATTGATCAGGGACGCGCCCTCGACAACCACGCGGTCGCCGTCCGCCAGGCCCGAAGTGACAGCGATGGATGCACCATCCAAAGGAGTGATGTTCACGACACGCGGCTCGAAGCGCTCGGCCTGGTCTTTGACCCAGACGATGTTCTGGTTGGCAGGGTTCTTCATCAGCGCACCGGAAGGCACGCGGTAGCCAGGTACCGTCGTCGCCTCTTGCACGAAGACCACCACCGGCATACCGACCGCCAAGCGCGAGAGGCTTTCGCTGGTGCCCTTGAACAGCATGGGCAGGGCCTGCTCGCGCAGGCTGCTGGCGGCACCGACGAAGCTCAGCGGCACCTTCTGACCGCCTACTGCGAGTGCAGCACCGGCCAGGTTCTGTGCCATTGCCGGATCGTAGGCAAGCGCCTCGATGCGCAGTTGGGTCGGATCGACCACCTCAAACACCAGTTCGCGCGCATCCACGACCTGCCCGGCAACTGCGGGGCTGGATGCGATGACGCCGCTGACTGGGGCCTTCAGTACGTCCCTGCCGGCGAGGCCCCCGCTCAAGGCGCGGGCGCGTTCGGTCAGGCTGTTCACTTCGCTTTCGGCTGCTTCGATCTCCTTGCGGGGCACGGTCTCCGACAGCTCGCGCAGCCGGGCCAAGCGCTTCTGCGCGAGCGCTTGGCCCGCACGCAGCTCGGCAACCTGGGCCATCTGGCCTGAGCGCTCCAGCACACCGCTGGCCGGTTCGATGTAAGCCAGCACCTGGCCCTTGCGCACGGATTGGCCGATCTGCGGCAGACCATCCGGCCCGGGCACCAGCCGGCCCATTACCATTGCCTGGACCTTGCCGCCTGTCGTCGGGTCCATGATTACTTTGCCAGCCAGTTCATGGCTGCGGGCCAAGGGCTCCTGCTTGATCAGCTGGGTGCGTACACCGATCTGACGTTGCGACGGTTTCGGAAGAAACACGCTGCCATCAGGCTGGCGCTGGGGGCCATTGGAAGACGCAGCCGGCGCTTCGTCGCCGTGGTCATGGCCGTCGTGAGCGAACGCGGGAGCAGCCAGAGCCAATGCAGCCGCCATGGCCGTCGTCATTAGGAAACGGAAGTTGCGCTTCATGCTGCACCTCGCAGTGCACCGTTGGTGCGTGTACGTCTGCGCAGCGCCCACGCTAGGACACCGACGCCGAGGACTGCGGCACCGCCACCTAGTACGACCACACGGCCGGATGCGACGGCATGCTCGTGTTCGGCGTCTTCGCTATGAACATCGAGAACGCCCGTCAACAGGTCCGATTGGCCCTGCGCAGTAATAGTGGCCATGATTGAGGTCTCGCCATCGGATAGCGGCTCAGTCAGATCGGCCTCGAACTCTCCAACCCCGTGTGAGCTGACCTTTACCTGTTGACCACCCAGCTCGAGGGTCAGCTCGCCATCGGTCACCGGCCGGTTGTCGGCAGCATGGTCGAGGTAGAGTGTGAGACGCTGGCCGTTCAGCACACCCACCAGTTCGAAGTCATCGGAAACTGCGGCAAAGCGCGGAAGCGCGGCCGCTGCGGGGGCAGGAGCGGCTTCGCCATGGTCATGGCCGTCGCCGGCCCACGTTGCGCTACTGCCAAGCAGGAGGCTGGACAAGGCAGCTGCACGCCAGAAAGAGGATTGCGACATTTCTAAGGTTCCAGGATGGTTGAGCGCGCGCCGATCAGCGCGTGCCGGAGATGTCAGTGAAAGTCTCGGTCGGCTGCGGCAGCGTGCCTTGTGCCTGCAACAGGGACGAGATGGCCGCGGCATGCTCCACCTTGGCGAGCAGCGCCGCGCGCTCGGCCTCGGTGGCCTCCTGCTCGATGCGAAGGCGTGTCGGCATGTCCGTCTCGCCCATCGCGAACGACTTTTGGTAGAAGGTGCGCGTTTGTTGGGCTAGTCGCTGGCGCTCCGAAGCGGCCTGCATCTGGGTGCTGGTTGCCAGTTCGCGCGATTGGGCAGTTCGAATTTCCGAGAGTAGCCGGGTGCGCTGGGCCGCGAGTGCCGACTCAGCCTCCAGTGCCTGCGCATTGGCGCTGGACAATTGCTCGGTATGACGGCTACCCGTACCGAAGGGAATGCGCACACCCACCGTGATCGTCTGGTTGTAGCGTTCGCCGTAGCCGCCCCGATCCCGCGTGGTCGCCAGGGTCAGTTCGGGGTTGGCGTACTTCTGATGGGACACCAGTTCCGCAGAGCGGCGGGCCGCCAGCGCCTTGTGCTGCAGTTCCAGCAGCGCAGGGTGGTTACCCAACAACGCGCCGGACGGCTGTGCCGATGCCGGTTGAACTCGGACACCTGACTGCTCCGGCTGCGCGGAATCGGCCTGCGACGGGATACTCTCGATGCCGGTCAGTGCCAACAACGCCTCGCGCTGCGTGATTTCTTCGGCCTGAGCAATGGCCAGGGCACTACGAGCCGACGCCAAGGCGCCATCGGCCTGGTTTCTGTCGGCTTGCGCCAGGTCGCCCGCGCGAACCCGGCGAGCCACATCTTGCGCCAACTCGTCCGCGCTGCGGGTGCGATCCTGCGCCGCCACCAATTCGGCCTGGGCACGCTGCCATGCCCACCATGCCTGGCGAACCTGTCCGGCCGTGCGTAGCTTGGCGGCCAGCATCCGGCTGGATAGCGCGAGGCTTTCCGCGTCCGCCCAGCGTGCCGACGAGGCGCGCTCACCAGGCATCCAAAGGGGAATAGCCACCCCGACTTCATATTCGCGCTGTCCGTTGCGGTTGTTGAACCGATCAGTTTTGGTGGAGGCTTCCAGCGCCATCGGACCTGCCACCCAACTGCCGGCCGTCTCTTGGCGTGCTTGGGCGGCCTGCTGCCAGGCGCCTTCTCCAGCGGCTTCTGGCTGCCGCTGCCAAGCTGACTCCCACAATTGGGCGACCATGTGGCTGTCTGGTCTGGATGGGACGTGAGGGGCGGCTACTGGCTGGGCTAGCACGGTGCCGGCCCAAAGCGTGGATACCGCCCATATCCATCCCTTGCGTATGTCTTTGCGAAGCATTCAATTCTCCATCGGTGTTGCATCAGTACTTACCCCCGGCTGGGTGTTCTCTTTCCGAGCAAGTGCTTGTCGTTGAAAAGCCACTGTTCACTGGCTTAGATATGAACAATTGTATATCTATTCATATGAATGGGAAAGAAAACCTTACATCCTTTGAGCACCAATCGCCTTAGAGAGGGCGTCGGGCGCAAGACATCGAGAGGCGAGGTGGGGCTAATCCACTGCGCAAACAGCTATGCAGACTCCTTGAGCATATCCCCCGGGGGGGGATATGATTGCTGCATGAAAGAGATGCACAAGCACACCAGCCACCCAGATCTCGTGAAACGGCTCAAGCGCGCCGAGGGTCATCTGCGACACGTCATCGGGATGATCGAAGGAGAAGAAACCTGCCTGGACATCGCTCGCCAGCTCGCTGCG
>CALMCS010001117.1 GCA_937862875.1 uncultured Comamonadaceae bacterium | reverse complement strand
CTTCACCGCCCACCCCTTGAAGCAGATCGGCTAGATCCATCATCACCTGCGTGGTGTTGCCCGTCATCAGTGTGGAGGGCGGGGCGCTGCCAAGATGAATGCGCTGCATGCCGTTCTGCACCGCCATGGCCCCCACCATCAACATGCCGGCGACGAAGGCGGGCCAGACATTGCTGTCGGGAAATGGGCCCAACGCAATCAGCATCACCGCGGCGACGGCCAGCAAAATGGTGATGGTCACGATGAGGGTGCGCATGGGACGCTGTCCCCGCTCCAGCAAGCGATTGCTGGCCAGTCGCGTGAGCAGCACAAACAGGCAGAACACTGGCAGCGCGAGCAGCTTCGCCCACGCTCCTGATGTGCCGTTGATCAGCGATGCTCCGAGCGTGACAAAGTTGCCGGTAACGTGCGCGGTGAACAGGCCGTTGAGCGCAAGAAAGCCCACGGTATCCACGTAGCCCGCGTTGAAGCCGAGCAGACCTGTGAGCTTGGTGGGAATGGCGGTAGGTTTCATGGTTCTGCCCCGTTTTTCTTTGCGTCGTGGAATGTCTCTGTCGACGCTGACCAAGTCGACATGATGCGGGATCGTCTCTACATCCAGCAAGAACAACCCAGCGCGCCAAAAAATCCCTTGAGGTCCGAGGCGGGAATACCGGAAGCCCAGGCCCGCGCATGGTCGTGGCCGTGCATGCCGCAATCGCTGGCACATGCGCATGACGCAATCGCTCGATAGCGCGCAGGATGCAGTGAATTTTTCCCGGCCCCTTCCGGCTCGCCCCAGGCGGCGTATCCGCCGTAGCGACGTGCGGGAGACCAGTCCGGCATGGGCGGTGGCAGCGGGTTGTCGTCAAGGGAGGCAAACTCGCCTGAGCCATACACCACGCGACCACCTACCACCGTCAGGTCGGAAGTGAGGAACGAAATATCATCTTCGGGGATCTTGAAGAAGTCTTGATTCGGAACGATCAGGTCGGCGAACTGACCTTCTCGAATCTGGCCGCGTTGGCCCACCTCGTTCGAAAACCAGGCCACGTTTTCGGTCCACATGCGCAGCGCGGTTTCGCGGTCGAGCAGATTGCGTTCCGGGTAGAGCTGCGTGCCGCCCAGCGTCTTTCCGGTGATCATCCAGGACAGCGACACCCACGGGTTGTACGAGGCCACGCGCGTCGCGTCCGTGCCCGCAGAAACCTTCACGCCTTTCTCCAGAATTCGCTGGATGGGCGGTGTCGCCTCGGCCGCGCGTGCTCCGTAGCGCTCCATGAAATATTCGCCTTGATACGCCATACGGTGTTGCACAGCAATGCCGCCTCCGAGTGCGGCGATGCGATCGATCGAGTGGTCGGAGATGGTTTCCGCGTGATCGAAAAACCAGTTCAGTCCATTGATGGGGCTGTCGCGGTGCACCTTTTCGAATACGTCGAGCGCGCGCGAAATGGTTTCGTCGTAGGTCGCATGCAGTCGCCACGGCCATTGGTTCTGCACCAGTACTCTAACGACCTCTTCAAGGTCGTCCTCCATCTGCGGCGGCATGTCGGGACGGGGCTGGCGGAAGTCCTCGAAATCGGCGGCCGAGTAGACCAGCATCTCTCCCGCACCGTTGTGCCGGAAATAGTCATTGCCCTGTTTGTAGGTGACCTCGGACGTCCATTTCAGGAAGTCTTCCTTTTCCTCCTTGGGCTTTTGGGTGAACAGGTTGTACGCCATCCGCACGGTGATCTGCCGGTCCTGGTCCAGCTGCTTGATGACAGCGTAGTCGTCCGGGTAGTTTTGCGAACCACCGCCTGCATCGATCACGCCCGTCACACCGAGACGGTTCAGCTCGCGCATGAAGTGGCGCGTGGAGT
>CALMCS010001116.1 GCA_937862875.1 uncultured Comamonadaceae bacterium | reverse complement strand
GCATCTTCCTGAACAACCTGGACCACCCCGTCAACATCACCAACGGCCCCAAAGGCATTGGCGAGATTGATTCGGTCAAGGTCTTTGGCCTCAATCTGGGCAAGAAGCTGGAAATATTCGGCTACGACATCAGCTCGGTCACCCTGTACTACTACCTGTTCCTCGCGCTGGTGCTGATGACGGTTCTGATCTGCTATCGCCTGCAGGATTCGCGTATCGGCCGTGGATGGATGGCCATTCGCGAAGACGAAATTGCGGCCAAGGCCATGGGTATCAACACCCGCAACATGAAGCTGCTGGCCTTCGGCATGGGTGCGTCGTTCGGCGGTGTGGCCGGCGCGATGTTCGCGGCCTTCCAGGGTTTCGTGTCGCCGGAGTCGTTCAGTCTGATGGAGTCCGTGATGATCGTGGCGATGGTCGTGCTCGGCGGCATCGGACATATTCCTGGCGTGATTCTGGGTGCGGTGCTGCTGTCTTCGTTGCCAGAAGTGCTGCGTTACGTGGCGGGTCCGTTGCAGGATTTGACGGGCGGGCGCCTGGACGCCTCGATCCTGCGCCAGCTGCTGATTGCGCTGGCAATGATCACCATCATGTTGATGCGTCCGCGTGGGCTGTGGCCTTCGCCTGAGCATGGCAAGAGTCTTGTACAAAAGACTTGAACCCGCTCATTCGTCACAGACAAACCCAGAAATAACAGAGCAACGATATGGCAGAAACACATCAGGATGTGGTGCTCAAGGTGGAAGGCGTCTCCAAACGATTTGGGGGCCTTCAAGCGCTTTCGGAAGTGGGCATCACCATCAAACGCGGTCAGATTTTTGGACTCATTGGTCCCAACGGTGCCGGCAAGACAACCTTCTTCAACGTGATCACCGGGCTGTACACGCCCGACGCCGGCAGCTTCGTGTTGGCAGGCAAGCCCTATGAGCCGACCGCGGTCTACAAGGTCGCCAAGGCCGGTATTGCGCGCACCTTCCAGAACATCCGCTTGTTCGCGGAAATGACAGCACTCGAAAACGTGATGGTCGGTCGGCATTGCCGCACGCACTCAGGCTTGATTGGCGCGGTGCTGCGGACTCCGGGCTTCAAGCGCGAGGAGGCCGAAATTCGCGCCCGTTCGCACGAGTTGCTGGCCTACGTCGGCATTTCCAAATTCGCCGACTACAAGGCGCGCACGCTGTCGTACGGCGATCAGCGCCGACTGGAAATTGCCCGCGCGCTGGCCACCGATCCGCAGCTCATCGCTCTCGATGAACCCGCGGCCGGCATGAACGCCACCGAAAAGGTGCAACTGCGCGAACTCATCGACCGCATCCGCAAGGACAACCGCACGATCTTGCTGATCGAGCATGACGTGAAGTTGGTGATGGGTCTGTGCGACCGAGTGACCGTGCTCGACTACGGCAAGCAGATTGCAGAAGGCACTCCAGCCGAAGTGCAGAGCAATGAAAAAGTGATTGAGGCCTATCTGGGCACCGGAGGACATTGAGCATGGCCGATTCACAAGTGTTGTTGAAAGTGACGGGTCTGCGCGTGGCCTATGGCGGCATTCAGGCGGTGAAGGGCGTGGATCTGGAAGTGCACGAGGGCGAGCTGGTATCGCTGATCGGCTCCAACGGTGCGGGCAAGACCACCACGATGAAGGCCATCACCGGGCTGCTGCCGATGAACGATGGCGACATCCAGTACCTGGGCAAGAGCATCAAGGGCAAGGGCGCGTGGGACATGGTGCGCGAGGGGCTGGTGATGGTGCCGGAAGGGCGCGGCGTGTTCGCGCGCATGACCATCACCGAAAACCTGCAGATGGGTGCCTACACGCGCGACGACAAGGCGGGCATTCTGGAAGACATCGAACGCATGTTCAACATCTTCCCGCGTCTGCGCGAGCGCAAGGACCAGCTCGCCGGAACCATGTCCGGCGGCGAGCAGCAAATGCTCGCCATGGGCCGTGCGCTGATGAGCCGACCCAAGGTGTTGCTGCTGGACGAGCCCTCGATGGGCCTGTCGCCCATCATGGTCGACAAGATCTTCGAGGTGGTGGGCGACG
>CALMCS010001115.1 GCA_937862875.1 uncultured Comamonadaceae bacterium | reverse complement strand
CATGTTCATCGCCCTGGTGGTGACGCTGGTGCCCTCGGTGCAGTTCAGCGGCCTGCTGCACCCCGTGACCTCGCTGGAGGGCGCGGGCCGCTGGATAGGCGAGGTCTTTCCCGCCACCTACATGCTCATCATCAGCCGGGGCGTGTTCAGCAAGGGCCTGGGCCTGCACGATCTGCTGGGTACGCTGGTGCCGCTCTTGATCGCGGTGCCGGTGGTCATGGGCGCGGCCGTGCTGCTACTCAAGAAACAGGAGTCGTGACGCATGAACGCCTTCACCCGTCACCTCGCCAACATCGCGCGCCTGGGCGTCAAGGAGCTGTGGAGCCTGTGGCGCGACCCGATGATGCTGGTGCTCATCCTCTACCTGTTCACCGTGGCCGTGTATTCCTCGGCGCGCGCCATCCCGGAGACGCTGCACCTGGCGGCCATCGCCGTGGTAGATGAAGACCAATCGCCGCTGTCACAGCGCATCGTCGGCGCCTTCTACCCGCCGCTGTTCACCCAGCCGGCCGTGATCACGCGCAGCGAGATGGATGCCGGCATGGACACCGGCGCCTACACCTTCGTGCTCAACATCCCGCCCAACTTCCAGCGCGACGTGCTGGCCGGGCGCGCGCCCGCCGTGCAGCTGAACGTGGACGCCACGCGCATGAGCCAGGCTTTCAGCGGCAGCGGCTACATCCAGCAGATCGTGCTCGGCGAGGTGCAGGACTTCGCGCGCCGCTACCGCGCCAGCACCACGCTGCCCGTGGACATGGCCACGCGCATGCGCTTCAACCCGACGCTGACCCAGGCCTGGTTCGGCAGCGTGATGCAGTACATCAACTACATCACCCTGGTGTCCATCCTGCTGACCGGCGCGGCGCTGATCCGCGAGCGCGAGCACGGCACGATTGAGCATTTGCTGGTCATGCCCGTGACGCCCACCGAGATCATGCTCGGCAAGGTCTGGGCCATGGGCCTGGTGGTGCTGGTGGCGGCCGGGCTGTCGCTGGCCTTCATGCTGCGCGGCGTGCTGGGCGTGCCCATCGAGGGCTCGGTGCCGCTGTTCCTCGCCGGGGTGGCGCTGCACCTGTTTGCCACCACCTCCATGGGCATCTTCCTGGCCACGGTGGCGCGCACCATGCCGCAGTTCGGCCTGCTGGTGATACTGACCATCCTGCCCATGCAGATGCTCTCGGGCGGCAGCACGCCGTTTGAATCGATGCCGCTGTTCGTGCAGCGCGTGATGCAAGTGGCGCCGACCACGCATTTCGTGGAACTGGCGCAGGCCATCCTGTACCGCGGCGCCGGCATGGACGTGGTCTGGAAGCCCTACCTGATCCTGGCGATCATCGGCAGCTCGCTGTTTGCGCTGTCGCTGGCACGTTTTCGCAAGACCATCAGCCAGATGGCCTAACCCCCAAAGGAGTTTCATGCCTGACACCACCCTTGCCCCGACCACGCCGCGGGACGATCTCGCCATTGTGCGCAACCGCACCTTCGACGAGATCGCCGTCGGCGACAGCGCCAGCATAGAGCGCACGCTGACCAGCCAGGACATACAGCTCTTCGCCCTGCTCTCGGGCGACGTGAATCCGCAGCACCTGGATGCGGAATTTGCCGCCTCCACGCGTTTTCACGGCGTCATTGCCCACGGCATGCTGGGCGGGGCGCTGATCTCGGCCGTGCTGGGCACGCGCCTGCCCGGCCCGGGCACCATCTACCTGGGGCAGACGCTCAAGTTCCTCGCGCCCGTGCGCATTGGCGACCGGCTGCGCATCACCGTCACGGTGAGCGCGCGCGACGAGGCCAGGAAGCGCCTGACGCTGGCCTGCAGCTGCGTGAACCAGGACGGCGCCACCGTCATCAGCGGCGATGCCCAGGTGGTCGCCCCCACGGAGCGCGTGGAGCGCGCGCGCACCACGCTGCCCGAGGTGCGCCTGCGCGTGGGCCAGGACGGCGTGCAGCGCCTGCTGGAACATGTGCGCCCGCTGGGCGCGCTGCGCACGGCCGTCGTCCACCCCTGCGACGCGCTGAGCCTGGGCGGCGCGCTGGACGCGCATGCCGCCGGCCTGATAGACCCGGTGCTGGTGGCGCCGCGCTCGCGCCTGATGGCCGTGGCGCAGCAGGCAGGCCTGGACTTGGGCGGCATCGCCATCGAAGACGTGCCGCACAGCCACGCCGCCGCCGCACGCGCCGTGGCCATGGTGCAAGAGGGCCAGGTGCAGGCGCTGATGAAGGGCAGCCTGCATACCGACGAGCTCATGGCCGCCGTGGTGGCCGCTGACGGCGGGCTGCGCACCAAACGCCGCGTGAGCCACTGCTTCGTGATGCAGACCCCCGCCTACCCGCGCCCCTTCATCATCACCGACGCGGCCATCAACATCGCGCCCACGCTGGAGCACAAGGCCGACATCGTGCGCAATGCCATCGACCTGGCCCATGCCATAGGCGTGGCCGAGCCGCGCGTGGCCATCCTGGCGGCGGTGGAGACCGTGACCGCCAGCATGCCCGCCACGCTGGACGCGGCCGCGCTGTGCAAGATGGCCGACCGCGGCCAGATCACCGGCGGCCTGCTCGACGGCCCGCTGGCCTTCGACAACGCCGTGTCGATCGCGGCGGCGCGCACCAAGGGCATAGTCTCCGACGTCGCGGGCCGCGCCGACATCCTGGTCGTGCCCGACCTGGAGAGCGGCAACATGCTGGCCAAGCAGCTCGAATACCTGGGCGAGGCCGCGACGGCCGGCATCGTACTGGGCGCGCGCGTGCCCATCGTGCTCACCAGCCGCGCCGACTCGCGCGAAACGCGCCTGGCCTCCTGCGCCGTCGGCGTGCTGCTGGCGCACCACTACAAGGGAGCACCGCTATGAGTGAGCTGATCCTGGTGTTGAACTGCGGCTCGTCGAGCATCAAGTTCGCGCTGTTCGACGCCAGTGCCCGGCCCCTGCCGCGCCAGCCGCTGTGGAACGGCAAGGTGGACGGCATCACCGGCCCCGCGCCCACCTTTGGCGAGACCGGCGTCACACCGGGCCCGGTGACACTGGATGCGGACCAGCCCTACCACGCAGCGCTGCAGCACATACGCGCGCGCGTGCTGGAGCGCGTGGCGCAAGGCAGCCACCGCATCGCGGCCGTGGCGCATCGCGTGGTGCATGGCGGCGCCAAGTACTTCGACCCGGTGCGCGTGGACGCCGAGGTGCTGGCCGACCTGCGCAGCTACATACCGCTGGCGCCGCTGCACCAGCCGTTTGCGCTCGAAGCCATCGCCGCGCTGCTGCAGCACATGCCCGATCTGCCGCAGGTGGCCTGCTTCGACACGGCCTTCCACCACACGCTGCCCCAGGTCGAGAGGATGCTGCCCCTGTCCTGGGACGCGTGGGAGCGCGGCCTGCGGCGCTACGGCTTTCATGGCCTGTCCTACGAATTCATGTCGCTGGCCCTGGCCGAGCGCCATGGCGACGCCGCGCGCGGCCGCACCATCGTCGCCCACCTGGGCAGCGGCGCCAGCCTGTGCGCCATGCAGGGCCTGCAAAGCGTCGCCACCACCATGGGGTTTTCGGCGCTCGACGGCCTGATGATGGGCACGCGTTGCGGCGCGCTCGACCCCGGTGCGGTGCTGTACCTGATGGAGATCGAGAAGCTCTCGCTGCAGGAGGTGGGCCAGCTGCTCTACCACGGCAGCGGCCTGCTGGGCCTGTCGGGTGTGTCGTCCGACCCGCGCGTGCTGCTGGCACAGGAAGCCGGCAACGCCCGCGTGCAGGCGGCGCTGGCGCTGTACGTGCGCCGCATCGTGCGCGAGATCGGCGCGCTGGTGGCCGTGCTGGGCGGCCTGGACATGCTGGTCTTCACCGCCGGCATAGGCGAGCACAACGCCGCCATCCGCGAGCGCGTCTGCGCGGGCCTGGCCTGGCTGGGCGTGGCCGTCGATGCCCAGGCCAACGCGCAGGACACCAACCTGATCTCCAGCGCTACAAGCCGCATCCCCGTGGCCGTGGAGCGCACCAACGAGGAATGGGTGGCCGCCTGGCACGCCACGCGCCTGCTGGGCGCGCATTAAAGCGCCTCAAACGGCGCCCATGGCCCCCTCCTAAAATCGCGCGATGTCCAACGCCTCCGATATCGCCCCGCCGCGCCGCCCCAGCGTGCGCTTTCTGCTGGCCCACCCCGCCCATTTCCTGGCCCTGGGCCTGGGCAGCGGACTGTCGCCCGTGGCGCCTGGCACGGTGGGCACGCTGTGGGGCTGGCTGGCCTTTCTGGCGCTGCAGCTGTGGCTCACCCCCCTGGGCATGGGCCTGCTGATTGCGCTGGCGCTGCCCGTGGGCTGGTGGGCCTGCAGCCTTACGGCGCGCCACATGGGCGTGGCCGACCCGGGCAGCATCGTCTGGGACGAGATCGTGGCCATCTGGATCGTGCTGTGGCTGGCCATGCCCATGGGCTTCTGGGGCCAGCTCATCGCGTTTGCGCTGTTCCGCTACTTCGACGCCGCCAAGCCCGGCCCCGTGGCCTGGGCCGACCGGCAGTTCAAGGGCTTCGGCCCGCGCGGCGGCTTCGGCATCCTGTTCGACGACCTGGTGGCCGCGTTCTGCACGCTGCTGGTCATTGCGCTGTGGCGCCATCTTGCCGGGTAACGCAGCATGGCACTATCAAAAAATGAGCTGTCTGCGCTTGATACACAAGCGCTGGATGCCGATTTGACCTATATCTCCAGCACGCTGCTCGCGCGCGGCTGGATGCTGGCCACGGCCGAGAGCTGCACCGGCGGCATGATCGCCGCCGCCTGCACCGACCTGGCAGGGTCCAGCCAATGGTTCGAGCGCGGCTTTGTGAGCTACTCCAACGCCGCCAAGACCGAGCTGCTGGGCGTGCCCGCCGGGCTCATCGCCCAGCATGGCGCCGTGAGCGAGCCCGTGGCCCACGCCATGGCCGAGGGCGCCGTTCAGCACAGCGCGGCCCAGGTCAGCGTGGCCGTCACCGGCGTGGCCGGCCCCACGGGCGGCACGCCGGACAAGCCCGTGGGCACGGTGTGGTTTGGCTGGTGCGTCGCTGGCGCCACGCACAGCGCAATGATGCACTTCGCCGGCGACCGCGCCGCCGTGCGCGCGCAGACGGTGCGGCATGCGCTGGCGCGGCTGGCGCAATTGCTCGCCTAAATTCCTGCAAAGGATTCCCGGCAATGCAAGCCATTCCTCTGCCTGGGCTGATTGCACAGCACTAATCCCCGGTACTGCTTCCGCCGACTTCTCAGTTCGGCCTTTTACCCAGTTCCTGGCCAGGCGTTCAGCTAGGTCGTGACGAACCTGGGCGCCATCAGGCGCACCGTATGACTGAGCTTCTCAAACTCTCTGGCCCAGTGGTGTAGGCCTGAGCAGGCTTCCATGCCAAACAGGCACGGCGGCAGAGATGCGATGAGTTCCAGTAGATTGTCACGCGCCACGCTGGGGCGCACCAGCGCACTTTTGCCTGATTCATCCACGCCACGTACGGCGAAGACGTTCTTTACCAGATCGATACCTACGGTTACGATGGTCTGGACTTCCCCTTCCACAAAACAGCGGCGCTGATGAGAGATTGCACTTCCCATCGTGGCTCTGTGTTGCCGAACTGCGCGAATGCGCGTTGCACTCGGGATGGGGAAGTTTCTTTTATCGTTTGGCCGCACAAACCAAAGCTATGCGCTTCCACACCTTCAACATCGGCAAGCCTCACATCGACGCCTGGTGGGCTCGAAATCGGCGACTCGGAATCATCACTGCGGGCTTCTCCGGTGAGCCTGGTGATCGAGGGGATACGCTCTTGCATCAGATGGAAGAAGGAGACTGGGTCATTGCCTATTCGAATGGTCATGGATTCGTCGGTGCCGGCAGGGTCGGACCTGTCGCCACATACCGGCTCCTGTCCGTCGACGAACTTCCATCCGGGTGGGAAGCAACCCACCGTCACCTTCGGCAAGTAGATTGGGTTCACGCAGTTGCTAGCCTAGTAGAGGCAATACCTGCCAAAGAAGTTGGTCGCCAAGCACCACGCCAGACAAAGGAACTACTGCCAAGCGACGTCGGTCTTCGTCTCGTTCAGTTGCTCACAGAGCGCAGTCATACCGTCGTCGCACGCGAAACTCTCCAGGACTTCACTGGTGCATTCGCTGCAAACGTTGAGCAGTCTTCGCGTGACACACCAGACGCGCGGAACGAGCGGCTGCGGCTCGCGCCGAAACAACCGGAACGAGTTCCCGTTCTTGCGTACGAATTTGCGCGCAACCCCGACGTGGTGGCCGAGGTTCTCTACCGCGCGAATGGCAGGTGCGGGCGCTGCAATTCAGAAGCCCCTTTCATTCGGCGCACCAATGGCTCACCTTACCTGGAGGTGCATCACAAGACGCCCCTGGCCGAGGACGGCGAGGACACCGTCGAGAACGCAATCGCGCTTTGTCCCAACTGTCATCGAGAGCTTCACTATGGCGCGAGAGCGGCCTCGCTTAAGTTGAAGTTTGGCTGCGTCGTCCAAGGCGCTGCCAGCTATACGAGCAAACAGGGATCGGTGTACGCACCCGGCATCAGCGCCGAGACTGCTGGCTCGAAGGTTGTCTTCCTGGGCATCGTCACAATTGCGCCCGGGGGCAGAACCAAGGCACACTTCCACGAGCACCACGAATCGGCCTTCTACTTCATGAGTGGTGAAGATGTTGAGCTGTGCACCGGCGAACAACTGGAGCACAGGGAAACCGCGCGGCCGGGCGATTACCTCTTTATCCCAGCAAAGGTGCCACATGTCGCAGTGAATCGCGGCAAGACGCCCGCCGTATTTGTCGGAGTACGCAATGAACCGACCGCGCAGGAGAGTGTCGTCATGCTGCCCGCGCTTGACTCCTTGGTCCCGTAGATCTGCGACGGGCAGATGACGCCGCGCTTACCTCCCGTCAGGCCCGCGCAGGAACGACACCCTGGGCTCTGATCCTGGGCGGGCGTCCAGTGCATTCATTTGCCATGAGGCTGGGGGTGGATTCCCGCCTGCGCGGGAATGACGGGTGCAGGCGTTGGCGCTATCCCAGGCTCACGCCCCGCAGCATTTCTTGTACTTCTTGCCGCTGCCGCAGGGGCAGGGGTCGTTGCGGCCGGGCTGTGCGCCCTTGACGATGGTCTCCACGCGCGGGCCCAGGCTGCGCCAGAGCTGGCGCAGGTCGTAGGCGGCCCAGATGGCCTCGCCGAAGATTTCCAGGCGGTTCTGGCTGGTGCTGGGCGGGCCGTCCTCGGCGTACATGCAGATCTCGGGCTTGCCGGTGTCGTCCTCGGTCAGGGCGACGATGGACTCCAGCGCGGCGTCCAGCCACTCTGCGGCCTCCTTGTCGCGCGGTGCCACCCAGTCGTCGGGCCAGTTCTCGACCGCGAACATGAAGCCCAGGGCCCAGACCTGGCCGAAGGAGGGGATCTCCTCGCCGTCCATCTCGGCGCGCTCTTCCTCGCCCAGGCTGGCGATGGCGCCGCGCATGTCAATGACCTCGGGCTGGAAGGCGTCGTCAGCGTCCAGCGACTCGGCCTGGGCGTCGAGCTGGGCCGCCACCTCGGTGCTGCGCAGCGCCCACAGTTGCAGGAAGCGCTGCTGCTGTGCAAGATCCTTGAACGGCGCGATGAGCGGCAGCTCGTCCGCCTCGATCACGAAGCCGTCGCCCAGCAGCATGGGCAGCCATTCGGCCGCAGGCACGGGGCGGCGGGTGCAGACCAGGGCCGTCAGAAAGCCGTCGCAGAACTCCCATTGCGGCACGTCTTCCTCGCGCGTGCGCAGCTCGTCGAGCAGGTTGTCGAGTTCGTCGAGTTCGTCGGGGCCCAGGGCCGGAGCGGTGGGGGTGTTGGATGCTGTCATGGCGGTCACGCGCGTGGAGTGGGGCGGCAAGTGTAGCGGCGCATGCACAGCCCCGGCAATGCCAGGGCGCTGCCGGCTCAGGCGCTGCAGGCGGCGGCAATCTCTTCAAAAACAATAGCTGCTGCCGCTTGCACACCAAGGTTTGACAGCCGTTTTCGGGGTCTCCTCGTTTTCAGTGCAATAAGTGACGGTACGAAAAGCTAGCACTGG
>CALMCS010001114.1 GCA_937862875.1 uncultured Comamonadaceae bacterium | reverse complement strand
CTCTTGATGCAGTTTGTCGTCGGAGGCCGCGACCGCCGCCTTATCGACTTTCGTGCGAGCGTTTGGAGCAGCACCACGACCTTCGGCTTGATGGAAGACAAGCCCTTGAGTGCCACGCGAGGCACGACACCGATCCCCATCCCAGCAGCGCTCTCCGAGCAGCTCAAGCTTTGGCACGCGCACATCGCCGCGCTGGATAAGCGGCTATTGAAATTGCAAGCCCCCGGCTCTTCGGCCGCCTTTCAACTCATCCGCCAGATCAGGGAACTCCAGAACTTGCCCATGCTTTTTTTGCTGGACACGCATGGCGCCCCCGTCCCCTTGAGCTCAGATGTCCTTTTCACAGGCCCAGCCAGCCAGCTCAACCGGGACTTTGGTCGCCATTCTCTGCCGGATCTTTTGCTGGATGCGGGCATGCCATTCGAGGATATCCAAGACTGGCTCCGCCATTTCTCGCCGGGAATCTCAACGCACGAACTGAATTCCAACCGCGTCAAGTACCACAGCACCGAACGCCTTATTTCAGGCATCGACCAAGTGCTACTGGAGCTGAACATCCGACCCAGGTCCGGCCTGAGCAAGGAAATCGCTCCATGACATCTCTGTCACAACCCTGGACAACAACAAAACGAAATCCAGTCCTGATTCCGGCCTTCAGCGCTCCCGGCGGGGTCGCTCGCTTCGACAGCTTTATTCGATCGGCCGACCGGCTGGTGACCCAACTCGCGCCTTCGCATGCCCTGATCTTGTGCGCCATCCTCTACGAAGGCATGGGCTCATCCGCAGAGCTATCGAACTTCCTTCATGCCTTGGTGTCATCGCACTCCACCTGTGACGGCCACTACGTCCAATGGTCCGATGAACAGGACCGTCTGCATAGCCGGGCGCTCGATCCACGCACGCGCATCGCATTGTTCCGAGTCCCCAGTGGAACGTTGCCCAAGAAGGACCTGGACTCCTTCCATCAAGTATTGCTGAAGAACTACCCAATGGCCCAATCCCAGATGGGCAAGGACCTCTGGCATCTCATCTTCCACGACGCGCTGGCCTGGCTACATCAGCACATCCCCAATTTTTGTCTGGGGATGCTCACGGGCAGTATTCCCATCACGGCACTGCCCCGCGATGTGCTTACGCGATGGAACCTACGACAAAAGGACGTGCACTGGGAAACGCGGGATGCTGCAGATGACGATGCTCTCAGTCCCTCCCACGACGGAGCATTGGAAATACTCCTTGAGATGGAGGCGCCCATCAACCGCCGCGCTCGGTGCCTGAAGGAGATTCAAGACCTGTTTACTCTACCCAACCAGGCAACAGACATCCGGCTTTCTGATCAGCGTTGGCGAACAAGCCTGTACAGCAGGTTGGCCATGACCGCCGACTTGATTGCACGCCAAGGCACAGAAGGCGATGCGCTGGTCCTGCTGTGGGTGCACCACCTGCTCAGCGTTGGCAGCGTGCGCCTGAAGAATCCTTCCGTCGCAACAATCTCTCGCTACGTCAGCGCTGCCGCGGGGCTCATCTCCGAAAACTACACTCAATGCCCGTGCTCTGCAGTTCACATGGACGATGAACAGTGGATCGCCTTCTTCGATGCACTGAAGCATGCCGTTAACAGCGACCCACAACGCCCGGCCCTTGCCTCCTTCCATCAGTTTTGCATCCAGACATTTGGCGCCCCGCCGATGGCGCAGGTACTTTTTTCGGGTGACGGAAACACCACGGTAGTGCACGCCAACACGGTCTGGTCCCAAGAAATCCACGGGGCCCTGGAACTTGCCCTCACTGCCAGCAGCGATGCACGCATCTGCGCCAGTGTGCAAGCGCTGCTGGCTCTTGCCGCTATTTTTCCCCTGCGCATCGGCGAGGCACAAGCCCTACGCCTAGAGGACTTCGTCATCACTGAAGAAGGCATCGAACTCCGATACCACCCTCGGCGAGGGCAGCATCAAGGTACAAGCTACAGCGCGAAGCGATGGATGCGCAGC
>CALMCS010001113.1 GCA_937862875.1 uncultured Comamonadaceae bacterium | reverse complement strand
GTTCTGGGGCTCCGCTCGCTGCCTAATTGGGTGTTGGGATACCGGGTCAAAGTCCGAAGTCCAGGGAGTGGGTTCTTGCCTCGCCCCATCTCTTCTTTTCTCTTCTCTTCTCTTCTCCATTTTTGCAATGCGTGTTACTTCGTTCTGTGCAGACAATTCCCACGGTTTGCGGCGAGGGGATGCGTCACTGCATAGAATGTGCGGATGATCTCCCGCGAACCCACTATCGAACGTTTGGCCATTGCTCAGCAACTGTTGCTGGAGCCGTTTGGCCTGAATGAGTCCCATCTTGCCCGTGCGCTGGCTGAAATTCGTGCGCACAAGGTGGACGATGCCGATCTGTACTTTCAGTACACGCGTAGCGAAGGCTGGAGTTTGGAGGAGGGGATCGTCAAGACCGGCTCCTTCAGCATCGACCAGGGCGTTGGCGTGCGTGCCGTGAGTGGCGAGAAGACGGCGTTTGCCTATTCCGACGATATTTCCGAGGCGTCGCTGCTGGATGCGGCGCGTACCGTGCGTTCGATCGCTTCGGTGTCGAAGTCGGCGCGGGCCAAGGTGGGTGCGCGCAAGGTGGCGGGCAGCCGTTCCCTGTATTCGCATCTGGACCCGATCGCGTCCATGGACAGCACCGCCAAGGTGGCGCTGCTGGAGCGGGCCGAGAAGCTGGCGCGTTCCAAGGATCCGCGCGTGGTGCAGGTCATGGCGGGGCTGGCCGGTGAATACGATGTGGTGATGGTCGCCCGTGCCGATGGCACGCTGGCTGCCGACGTGCGACCTCTGGTGCGCATGTCGATCACCGTGATCGCCGAGCAGAATGGTCGCCGCGAAGTCGGTTCCTCCGGCGGCGGTGGCCGTTTCGGTCTGGACTACTTCGATGCGGAACTGGTCGAACAATATGTGAGCGAAGCGGTCAACGCGGCGCTGGTGAATCTGGAATCGCGCCCCGCACCCGCCGGTGAAATGACCGTGGTGCTCGGCCCGGGCTGGCCCGGTGTGCTGCTGCACGAAGCGGTTGGCCATGGCCTCGAAGGCGACTTCAACCGCAAGGGTTCGAGCGCATTCAGCGGCCGTATCGGCGAGCGCGTGGCGGCCAAGGGCGTCACCGTGCTGGACGACGGCACGATCGCCGACCGCCGCGGTTCGCTCAACGTGGACGACGAAGGCCACGCCACGCAAAAGAACGTGCTGATCGAAGACGGCATTCTGAAGGGCTACATCCAGGACTCGATGAATGCGCGCCTGATGAACACCAAGCCCACCGGCAACGGTCGCCGCGAAAGCTATGCGCACATCCCGATGCCGCGCATGACCAACACCTACATGCTGAACGGCGACAAGGATCCGCAGGAAATCGTCGCCTCGATCAAGAAGGGCCTGTACGCGACCAACTTCGGTGGCGGCCAGGTGGACATCACCAGCGGCAAGTTCGTGTTCTCCGCGAGCGAAGCGTACTGGGTCGAAAACGGCAAGATTCTCTACCCGGTCAAGGGCGCGACGATTGTCGGCAGCGGTCCTGAGTCACTCAAAAAGGTGAGCATGATCGGCAACGACATGAAGCTCGACAGCGGCGTCGGCACCTGCGGCAAGGAAGGCCAGAGCGTGCCGGTTGGCGTGGGTCAACCGACGATGCGCATCGAAGGTCTGACGGTCGGCGGCACCGCTTGATTGAAATTGTTGTGCATTGCCAACGTACTTTATTGTTGCAATGCATCAACTAGAAGTGCTATATTGAAAAACATGCAAGTTCGTAGCTCGTTTTACTTTTACTTTTGGTTCTCGTCCAAGGCGGATGAGAGGCAATTGCGCGCACGGTAAACAAGCAAGCAAAGTTCTCCCAAACAAACCGCCGAAGCTGAAAAGCCCGGCGGTTTTTTGTTTTTCCGGTTTCTTTTTCTTTTTGATTCACGTTTCCTTTCAGACAACTCCATAAATTCCACGAGGACGCCATTCATGACCGCCACCGTCTCCACTTCCGCTGATGCCTGGTATCGCAACGTTGAAAAAACCAGCGAAACCGACGACAACCGCATCAAGGACATCACCATGCTGCCCCCTCCAGAGCATTTGATCCGCTTCTTCCCGATTCACGGGACCGAAGTGGAGACACTGATCACCCGCACCCGCAAATCGATTCAGCGCATCATGGCGCGCGAAGACGACCGCCTGCTGGTCATCATCGGCCCCTGCTCGATCCACGATCCGCACGCCGCACTCGACTACGCCAAGAAGCTGGCCGCGGTGCGCGAGCAGTACAAGGACACGCTGGAAATCGTGATGCGCGTGTACTTCGAGAAGCCACGCACCACCGTTGGCTGGAAGGGCCTGATCAACGATCCGTACCTCGACGGCAGCTACCGCATCGACGAAGGCCTGCGCATCGCACGCCAGTTGCTGATCGACATCAACCGCCTGGGCATGCCTGCGGGCAGCGAGTTCCTGGACGTGATCTCGCCCCAGTACATCGGCGACCTCATCAGCTGGGGCGCGATTGGTGCGCGCACCACCGAAAGCCAGGTGCACCGTGAGCTGGCCTCGGGCATCTCGGCGCCCATCGGCTTCAAGAACGGCACGGACGGCAACATCCGCA
>CALMCS010001112.1 GCA_937862875.1 uncultured Comamonadaceae bacterium | reverse complement strand
GACCAGCGGAGAGCTTGACCACACCCGCATCCCACGATGCTGCCACGGCGCGGTCCTTGAAGTCGGAGATGGTCTTGTCGTCGTGCGTGGTGTAGCTCGCCGCCGATACAAAGACGGGGCCGAGGTGGATGCCCAGCCGGCCGCCAAACGAGCTGTGCTGATCGCTGGCGGACACCTTGCTTTCACCAAACGCCTTGGTCAGGCCACCCTCCACGCCCCAGCTGTTGCGCGGCAACAGGTATTGCACGCCGTTGCTGGAACGCTGGATGCTGTTGGCATTGCTGCCAAACGCCGCGGTGACGGGCGTGTTGCCCGTGGCGCTCAGCGAGAACAATTGCACCGAGCCAATGCCCACATAGTTGAATGGATCGAAGCGCGACCAATTGGAGTGCGTCGGCGTGAAGTCGCGCCCCATGCGCAACTCGCCCCATTCGGTATGCGACAGACTCAAGGTAGAGCGGCGCTGAAAGCCTTCTGGCGACGCGGCACCCGTATCGGTGCTGAGAAACGACTCCAGCCAGAACGACGCGCTCAAGCCACCGCCCAAATCCTCACGCCCGCGAAAGCCGTAACGACTGCTCGAATACGACCCGCTTGCGAGCGAGAGTACATGCCCCACATCGTCGGTGTTGGTGCGGCGCACCGCAGCGTCCATGACGCCAAACACCGTGAGCGACGACTGCGCGCAAGCGGCTCCGCCAACCATCAAGAGCACCGCCAGTGCCGTGCATGACTGCAAATATCCGGTTCTATTTTTCATTGTTGTCTGTGCACGTTCAACGCCTGCTGAAACATGCTTGTCTCCTTTGGAATGTGTCGATGAAAGACTGCGAATCAAATGCCCCATTCGCAAGGTAGGACTGTGCCGACAACCCCCTTGGTCCGTCTATTGAGTTATGTTTCCGCAGGGTTGAGGAAACGGTTAACTGCAGGGATTTCCATCGCCGAAATGCCCCATGCGGCGGCGCACCCTGTAGCGTCGCAACGGGTGTCGAATCCATCAGCAAAGGAAAGGTGAAGGGACTGCCAGGCCCCAACGCGGCGCATTGCACGCCACCCCGAGCAGTCCCCCAAAAGAACATGTTGATGGCCCCAGACCATCGCTCAGGTCATTGCTGCGGAATGTTGGCCTTCTTGATCACACCACGCCACTTGTCGATATCCGACTGCATGCGTTGGGTCATCAGTTCCGGTGAACTCTTGTCGGGTCGCATGCCCATGCTGAGCAGCTCCTTCTGCACTTCCGGCGAATTCACGGCCTTGTCGATTTCGCTCGCCAGCCGATTCACGATCTCGGCAGGTGTCCCCGCAGGCACGCTCACGCCATT
>CALMCS010001111.1 GCA_937862875.1 uncultured Comamonadaceae bacterium | reverse complement strand
GTGATGTCGATCGATCGCAATGAAAACATTGTCGACCCCACGCGCAACAAGACCAGCGTCGGCATGCGCATGATCTTCACGCCCACCTACTACCAGGTGATGCCGGGTCTCGACCTGAGCCCGTCGGTCAATCTCGGTTGGTCGTTCAAGGGCAACTCAATGCTCGACACGGCGTTTCCGTTTGCCGGCAGCCCGAACAAGGGTGGCGATCTGGTGCTGGGCCTCACCGGTGTCTATCTGAGCAAGTGGACCGCGAATCTGTCCTATGTGCGCTATCTGGGCAAGGTGGATACGCAGGCGATGCTGGACCGTGACTACATCCGCTTCAGCCTCCAGACCTCGTTCTGAGCCTGCACGCGAACCGCTTCCCCGAGACAAACCTGATTTCAAGGAATACTAAAAATGAAACCGACGAAAAGCCAAATCGCCGCAGCGTTGATGCTGCTCGCAGCCACACAACTCCACGCCGCGACGCCTGACGAGGCCGCAGCGCTCAAGGCCGGTGGCAAGCTCACGCCTTACGGCGCGGAGCGCGCCGGCAACGCGCAGGGCACGATTCCCGCATGGGATGGCAAGGCCCCCGCAGTCAACCCCGATGCCAAGGGCCGCCGCATCGATCCGTTCGCCAGCGAGAAGCCGCGCACCACCATCACCGCGGCCAATGTGGGCGAGCACGCCGAGCAACTGACCGAGGGCACCAAGGCGCTGTTTGCCAAGCAGCCCACGTTCAAGATCGACGTGTACCCGTCGCACCGCACGGCGGCGTTCTCGCAGGGCATCTACGACCAGGTGTTCAAGAACGCCACCAACGCCAAGCTGGCCAACGATGGCCTGACGGTGGAGGGCGCGTTCGGCGGCATTCCATTCCCGATCCCGAAGACCGGCAACGAGGCGATGTGGAACCACACACTGAGCTACCGCGGCCAGATCTCCAACATCGTGAGCGCCAAGTATGTGATGACGGCTTCGGGCGATCGCATCCTGACCGCACGCTCGCGCACCCAGCGTGCCATTCCGTATTACGACCCGGCCGGTTCGGTCGAGCAGAACAACGGCGAGGTCTCGCGCACCCGCATCGACTATCTGGAACCCGCCGCGATCTCGGGCCAGTCGCTGCTGTCGATCGAGTATGTGGACAGCTTTGCCAAGCAAAAGGATGGCTGGCAGTACCTGCCGGGCCAGCGCCGCGTGCGCAAGTCGCCCTCCATTTCGCACGATGCGCCGGATGCATCGGGTGGTGGCCTGGTCAGCTTTGACGACGTGAACCTGTTCCAGGGCGAACAGGACCAATACAACATCAAGCTGCTGGGCAAGCGCGAGATGCTGATCCCTGCCAACAACAATGGTCTGTTCACCAAGCAGAGCAAGGACGTGGTGAACAAGGGTCTGCTCGCGCCCGAGGCGGTACGCTGGGAACTGCGCCGCGTGTGGGTGGTGGAGATGACGCTGAAGGAAGGCAAGCGCAACGTGCAGGCCAAGCGCCGTCTGTATCTGGACGAGGACACCTGGCAGGCCGTGCTCTCCGACTCGTGGGACGCACAGGGCAAGCTCTGGCGCACAGGGCAGGCGCACACCTTGCTGGCCAGCGACCAACCCATGTCGATGACCTTGAGCTATGTGATCTATGACCTGCAGGCCGGTGCCTATGTGTATGCCGCGGCGCTGCACGAAAGTGGCTCCGTGCAATTCAGCAACTACACGGCCAAGGATTTGAGCAAGTACAGCTCGGCCGCACTCTCCAGCGGAGGCGTGCGTTGACCTCCGCCAACGTGGAGCACAGCAGCCCGCTGATCGCTCGCCGCAGCCTGCTGTGCGCGCTGGCCTGCGCCGCGCTGCCGGTGGGCCTGCAGGCCGCCGAGCGCCAGACCGCACTCACGCGGCCTGCGCTCTCGGTGGTGCGCCCCACGCAGGCCGTGATGGTCTGTGTGGCGCGGGCGGGTCTGCGGCTGGTGGCGGGTGGCGAGCGTGGGTTGATCGTCTACTCGGATGACAACGGGCGCGCGTGGAAGCAGGCCGCAGTCCCCGTCAGCGTGACGCTGACGGGGCTGCGGTTTGCAAGCGAGCGCGAAGGCTGGGCCGTGGGCAACATGGGCATCGTCTTGCGCACGCAGGACGCGGGTGCCACGTGGGAACGCGTGTTGGACGGCCGCAGTGCCGCAGACATTGCGCTCAAGGCAGCGCAGTCCGCCTACACAGCCGCAGCCGCCGGTGCTGCGGCCCAGCAGTTGCAAGCCCCGCTCGAAGACGCGATGCGGCTGGTGAGCGAAGGTGCCGACAAGCCGTTCACCGACATCATCCTGCGTGCCGATGGCAGCCTGCTGGTGATCGGCGCGTACGGCTTGGCGTTCGCGACCAGC
>CALMCS010001110.1 GCA_937862875.1 uncultured Comamonadaceae bacterium | reverse complement strand
CCCCAAGCTCACCGCCCGTCAACAGCAAATTCTGGACCTGATCCAGAACGCCATCGCTCGCACCGGCGCTCCGCCAACGCGCGCCGAAATTGCAGCCCAACTGGGCTTCAAATCCGCCAATGCGGCAGAAGAACACCTGCAAGCCCTGGCACGCAAAGGCGTGATCGAGCTGGTCAGCGGTACGTCGCGCGGCATTCGCCTGCGCTCCGACACCGTGCGCAATATCAACGCGGCGCGCGGCTCGCAGTTCAACCTGCCCATCCCCGGCCTGAACCAGCTCGTTCTGCCGCTGATTGGCCGCGTGGCAGCCGGTTCGCCCATTCTCGCGCAAGAACATGTCGATCAAAGCTACACCGTCGAAGGCAGCCTTTTCCAGCGCAAGCCGGACTATCTGCTGAAGGTGCGCGGCATGTCGATGCGCGACGCCGGCATCATGGACGGTGACCTGCTCGCCGTGCAAACCACTCAAGAAGTGCGCAACGGCCAGATCGTCGTGGCGCGCATCGGCGACGAAGTGACCGTCAAGCGCCTGCGCCGCAACGCCGACCTGATCGAGTTGCTGCCAGAGAACCCAGACTACCCCATCATCACCGTGCAACCCGGTGAAGCCTTCGAGATCGAAGGCCTTGCGGTCGGCTTGATCCGCAACACCATGCTCATGTAGAGCACCCCTTTCAGCGCCTATCGCAGGTGGCGGGCGTTTGGCAGATCTTCACGGATTTGCCTACCCTGCGGCAGCGCGCTTTCCGTGTCAACGGTAATCCTGCCTGTGTTCAACCTTTCATGACGTGATCGTCATGCCGGAGTATTCACATGCATATGCGTTCTGCCCTCATCGAATTGACCTCCATTGCCGAGCCCTTGAATCGTTTTGCGCACTGGGTTGCCCAGCATGCCAGCAACGAGTCTCGCGCCACTGCCACTCGCATTGACAGCCCGCCGCTGCAGTTGCTGGTGCGGCCTCGTCTTGGCAAGGTGCGCAGGCTTGCCACTTCTGCTTCCAACAGCGATCGCCTTGGGCTGCCCTCCTCGTCTGCCGCTTTGCAGTTGGCCAGCCGCAATGACTCTGCTGCTTCTGCTGCTTCTGCTGGAGCTCTTTCTCTTGTGCGTGAACCTCATCAGCAGGCTTCTATTTCTATGGGTGTGCGGCCCAGTTTGCGTGTGGTGGTGAAGTCGGATGGGAGTGGTGCGGGGCGGATGGTGATTTCTGGGCGTATGGCTGATGTTTGTGCTGAGCTTGATCGTCTGGCTCGGCAGGAGCGGCAGACTCGGCATATGCAGCCTTGTGCCTGATGGACATTCGCTCTTTGCTGCCGCGCGTCTTGGGATGGGGTGGCTTTTTGGGGTGACTTAATTTGCGGCTTGATTTTTCTTTTTGGCGCTGCTCGTTGGGTTGGTTCCGGTGTCGGGACTGCCCCCGACTTGGGCAATCACTTTTTGCTGCGCCAAAAAGTAATCAAAAATCGCTTTTGAATACCCACGGTAAAACTCACTTCGCGCTGCGCGCTCCGTTCAGACAGCCACCGTGAGTCAGAGTTTTTGTGGGGGTCGGCACTTCGCTTTGCTCGTGCCTGTTTGCTTCGTTTTTGTTGCGTTTTGGAGTGGTTGCCCGCTTTTTATTTTTGGTCTTGTTTGGTGGGATCGCTTTCCATCTCTCGGGGAATGTGTCTGCGTCGGATCTCTTGCATGAAATCCTGAACGATGCAATTCGACTCGTTACTCGTTTGGCCTACCGGGTCGGACTCTCACTCCTGCTAGCAGTCCAAACACACATGCTGCGTATGCGCCAA
>CALMCS010001109.1 GCA_937862875.1 uncultured Comamonadaceae bacterium | reverse complement strand
CGTCGGCCGGTTCGGGCTCGTCCCACCATCTGGCGGGCGAGCTGTTCAAGCTGCAGACCAATACCTTCATCACCCACATTCCGTATCGCGGAGCGGGCCCTGCATTGCAGGACTTGATCGCCGGAAACGTGGACATGCTGTTCGACGGTCTGGGTTCCTCCGCCGCACACATTCGCGGTGGCCGCATCAAGCCGCTGCTGGTATCGGGCACCAAGCGCAACCCCTCGTTGCCGGACGTGCCTTGCGCCGCCGAAGTCGGTTTGCCGGACTACACGGTCTCGACCTGGTATGGCCTGTGGGCCCCCAAGGGCACGCCGCCCGAAGTGGCAGCGCAAATCGCGGCCGAGTTCCAGAAGCTGGGCCAAGCAGAAGAAGTGAAGGCCGTCTGGGCCGCCAACGGAGCCGACTTCGGCACGCTGACGCCTCAGGAGTTCGCCAAGTTCACGAGCGACGACATCAAGCGCTGGGCCCAGGTGGTCAAGGCCTCGGGTGCCAAGCTCGAGTAACCTTCGATTTGAAAATCAACTAAGCCTTGGATCGGAGTCGGAAGTGAATTCCGGCTTTTCATCTGGTTTGCGTTTGCGGCGCCGAGGCTGAATGGGAGCCGGTGGCGGTGTACTGAGCACCACATCGGCAAAGGTTCGTCCGCCAGCAGAAATATGCTGGCGCATCGCCTCGGCCGCGCTTTCTGCGTCTTCGTTGACGATGGCCGCCACCACGGCTTCGTGTTCTGCTTGTGAGCGAAACAGTCGTTCCTGCTTCTCGAACATTTTTCCACGGTAGGGTGCAACACGAAGGCGAGCCTCTCGTGTTTGCTCCACGATGTAGGCATTTCCGCTGATTTGATATATCAAATCATGAAGCTTCGCGTTGGCTTGTTCGTAGCCAACAGAGTCTGCAGACTTGGCGCAGGAAGAGGTCTGTTCCAGCGCGGCCAGGAGCAACGCTTTCTGCTCGCCGTGGATGCGGTTGGCCGCCAGCCGCGCGAGCACTCCTTCGAGCTCGGCAAGTCCTTCCATCATGGCAATGATTTCGCGCGCATCAAGCTGACGTACATAGATACCTGCTCGCGGAAGAATGCTCACCAGTCCTTTGGCCGACAGCAGCAAAAGCGCCTCTCGCACGGGCGTGCGGGATGCCTGAAAACGCTCGCAGAGCGCCTGTTCGCTGATGGCTTCACCTGGCTTCAAGGCGCCGCTTCGCAGGTCTTGCTCCAGCGAAAGACGCACCCGGTCTTGCATACTTTGCAAACCGAGGGTTTTCTCTATATCAGTATGGTACTGGCTCATTTTCTAATTAGTGATATATCTAATCGCATTGATGATACACATGACTCCAGAACTTCAGCTGCAAAATCACGTTGCCACCATCACACTCAAGCGGCCCGACGTGGCCAATCGCTTGGCTCCCGAAGATCTGCCTGTACTCATCGCGCATGTTCAGCGGATCAATGAGCTGGACGACGTGCGCGTTTTGGTACTGCGTAGCGAAGGCAAGTATTTTTGCAGTGGTTATGATATATCAGAGGTTCAAAATAGCCAGGAAAAAGGCAGCAGCTTTGGCGAGATGGTCGATGCCATCGAACAATGCCGCGCGGTGACGATTGGAGTCATTCACGGAGGCGTCTACGGCGGGGCCACCGATATGGCGCTGGCCTGCGACTTTCGAGTGGGATCTCCATCCGCCGAAATGTTCATGCCGGCAGCGCGCCTGGGTCTGCATTTCTATCAAGCTGGACTGGAGCGTTATGTAACCCGCTTGGGCGTCGACACCGCCAAGCGCCTGTTCCTGACCTGCGAGCGATTGGACAGCGCCGAGATGAAGGCCTGCGGCTTTCTCACGCACCTGGTTGAGCCTGATGCTTTGAATTTAACCGTGGCACGCCTCACCGAAACGTTAAGCGCAATGGCTCCGTTGCCGCTCTTCGGTATGAAGAAACATTTGAATCTGATCGCGCGAGGGCAGCACGACCCCGCAGCGATTGCGCAGGACGTTTTCCAGACAGTTCATTCCGATGACTTGAAGGAAGGCGGTACGGCGTGGCGCGAAAAGCGCAAGCCGGTTTTCAAGGGTCGCTGACCGCGCAGCCCACAAAAATATCGATACCAAAACGGAGACAAGACATGTTCAAGAAAATTCTGGCAGCGGCATTTGCGGTGGCCGCGAGTACCGCTGCCTTGGCACAAGCCTATCCGGCACGTCCGATCACCTTGGTCGTCGGCTTTCCGCCGGGCGGTGGCGCGGACGCGGTGGCTCGCATCATGAGCGAAAAACTCGGTCGCGTGCTTTCGCAGACGATCATCGTGGACAACCGTCCTGGCGCTGGCACAACGATCGCCTCCGATCTGGTTGCGCGCGCTCCGGCAGATGGCTACACGTTGCTGTTGGGCAGCGCCAATCTCTACGGCTCTGATCAGCTGCTGTACAAGAGTGCGCGATACGACGGCACGAAAGGTTTCACGCCCATTGCGCGCTGGGCCAGCTCGCCAATGTTGCTGGCGGTGAGAAAGGAGTTCCCAGAAAACTCCGTCAAGGGATTGATTGATCTGGCGCGCAAGAATCCGGGCAAGCTCACGTATTCGTCTTCGGGTACAGGCGTGGTCACGCATTTGGCAGGTGCGTCATTTGCACATGCCGCTGGTATTGACATGTTGCACGTTCCGTTCAAAGGGGGCGCTCCCTCGATTCAAGCGGTTGGTGCGGGCGACGTGGATATGACATTTGGTACGCCACCGTCGGTACTGCCGATGACGCAAGGTGGAAAGCTACGTCTGTTGGCGGTCACTACCGCCGAACGTTCACCGTTGTTTCCCGATCTGCCGAGCATGAAGGAGTCAGGTATCAATGACTACGATTTCAGCATCTGGTTCGGACTTTATGGTCCCGCCAATCTGCCGCCCGAAGTGAGTAAGAAGCTCTTTGACGCCAGCACGCAAGTGCTCAACGATCCCGATGTGAAGGCCAAACTGGCAAAGCAGGGCAATCTTCCTTGGCCTTCTGCCTCCCAGGAAGAGTTCAAAGCCTGGGCGATCAACGACGGCAAGAAATACAAAACCATTACCGAAAATTCGGGCGCGGTTGGCGGAGCAGACAAGTGAGTAATTCGACTGTAGGCGCACTGCCTTTGGATGGAGTCACCGTCATCGATCTCACGCGCGTTCTTGCAGGCCCCATGTGCACGCAGACGCTGGGAGATTTGGGAGCCCGTGTCATCAAGGTGGAGCAGCCCGAAGTGGGCGACGACTCGCGCGCCATCGGGCCGTTTATAGATGGCACGTCGGCGTACTTTTTGTCGGTGAACCGGAATAAGGAATCCATCGCACTGAATCTCAAGGCCGACGAAGATCGCCAGATTTTCGAGAGCTTGCTTGCACGCGCCGATGTACTCGTGGAGAACTACCGTGCCGGAACGATGGAAAAGCTCGGCTACAGCTGGGATGAATTGCACGCGCGGTTTCCGCGTTTGATCGTGGTCTCCATCTCCGGGTTTGGTCAAACCGGCCCTTACCGTGAAAAGCCGGCCTATGACATGGTGGTGCAGGCCATGAGCGGCATGATGAGCGTGACGGGCCACGCAGACTCGGGGCCTTGCCGAGTGGGTGTTTCGATTGGCGATTTGGGTGCAGGACTGTATGCCGTGATTGGCACACAATCAGCGCTGATTCGCCGTGCGCGCACGGGCGTTGGCGAGCGTGTGGATGTCTCGATGCTCGATTGCCAAGTCGCGTTGCTGGAGAATCCCATCGCGCGCTATGGTGCGTCGGGCACTGTGCCCGGGCCGATTGGTACGCGCCATCCTTCGATGGCACCGTTTGATGTGTATGCGGCTGAAGATGGCGGGTTCGTGATTGCCATTGGTAACGACACAGCGTTCCTACGGCTCTGTGAGCTAGTTGCGTTGCCAGCATTGGCGCAGGACGAGCGGTTCGTGACCAATGCAGTTCGCTGCGTGAACGAGGCAGAGCTCAAGCGTCTTCTCGAAGACAAACTGCGCCAGAGGCCACGCGCGCACTGGCTGCAATTGCTGTCCGACAACGGCATTCCTACGGGCGAGTACAGCTCGGTGGCTGAGGTGGTCAATCATCCGCAGATAGCGGCGCGATCGATGATCACGACGGTACATGCACCCAATGGAATAGAGCTGCGCGTAGCGGCCAATCCGCTCACGGCGAATGAAGCCCATTCCGTAGTACGGCGTAATCCCCCAGTGCTCGATGGCGACCGGGAACGCATACTTCAAGACTTTGTCGCGGCTTCGGCACGCTGATAAATAATCTACCAAATAATCTATCTTTTCGGCTCCCTGAGCGACGTTACCCGTTTCTGTCATTTGAAGAGAGTTTCTTGAATGCCTAATAGCAATCTGTTCACCGCGCTGCGCGCAGCATTCCCAGCCAATCTTGACGAGGTGGCCATTGAGGCAGCATCGCCGCGTGGTGAGCCTCTGAATTACACGTGGAAAGATCTGGACAACGCCAGCGCGCGCATCGCCAACATGCTGGCCGCGCTGAAGCTGCCCGAGGGCAGCCGCGTGGCGGTGCAGGTCGAGAAGTCGGTCGAGGCGATCCTGCTGTATCTGGCCACGCTGCGTGCGGGCTATGTGTTTCTGCCGCTGAATACGGCCTACCAGAGCGCCGAGATCGAATACTTCGTCGCCAACGCCGAGCCGGCGGTGGTGGTCTGTGCGCCCAAGAATTTTGGCTGGGTCTCGAAGATCGCGTTCACCGCGGGAACCGAGCATGTCTTCACGCTGGGTGAAGACCGCGACGGCAGTCTGCTCGAGCGCGCCGCGCATTTTGGCGACGAGCACACGCCGGTGGAAAAGCAGGCCGACGACCTGGCCGCGATTCTCTACACCAGCGGTACCACGGGGCGCAGCAAGGGCGCGATGCTCTCGCACGGCAACCTGTTGTCCAACGCGGTCATGCTCAAGGACTATTGGGGCTGGAAGCAGGGCGACGTGCTGATCCACGCGCTGCCGATTTTCCACGTGCACGGCCTGTTCGTGGCGATCCACGGCGCGCTGCTGAATGGCAGCAAGATGATCTGGATGTCGAAGTTCGACCCCAAGGCCGTGATCGCCGCCATGCCGCGCGCGACCGTGTTCATGGGCGTGCCCACGCTCTACGTGCGCATGCTGACCGAACCCACGCTCACCAAGGAACAGGCCAGCCACATGCGCCTGTTCATCGCCGGATCGGCACCGCTCCTGATCGAGACCTTCAAGGAATGGCAGGACCGCACCGGCTTCACCATCCTCGAGCGCTATGGCATGAGCGAGACCATCATGCTCACGTCGAACCCCTACGCGGCGGATGCGCGCTACGACAACCAGGACGAGCGCCGCGGCGCCACCGTGGGCTTCCCACTGCCGGGCGTGGGCCTGCGTGTGGTGGACGATGCGGGCAAGGCCTTGCCGGTGGAAGAAATCGGCAACATCCAGGTCACGGGTCCGAACGTGTTCAAGGGCTACTGGCGCATGCCGGAGAAGACCAAGGAAGAGTTCAGCGCCGACGGCTGGTTCAAGACCGGTGACGTGGGCAAGACCGACCAGCGCGGCTACGTGAGCATCGTCGGCCGCAGCAAGGACCTGATCATCAGCGGTGGCTACAACGTCTACCCCGCCGAGATCGAGGGCTACATCAACGACATGCCGGGCGTCGCCGAAAGCGCGCTGGTGGGCGTGCCGCATCCGGATTTCGGTGAGGTCGGTGTGGCGGTGGTGATCGCCAAGCCGGGTGCCGCTGTGGATGCCGACGCGATCGTCGCGCAGCTGAAGTCGCAACTCGCCAACTTCAAGATCCCCAAGCGCTGCTTCGTCACGACCGAGCTGCCGCGCAACACCATGGGCAAGGTGCAGAAGAATCTGCTGCGCGATCAGTACAAGGGTCTGTTCGCCTGATGGGGTGATGGGGTGATGGGCGGGTCGGCTCAAGTGCCGACCCAGAGCCGATTCACGGAGAGACATGCGGAGTCCTGCAGAACAGGCACTCCGCATTTTTTTTGTCCGGCACGTCGATGTGCTTGCAGCAGTGATCGAGCCAGGCGCTGACGAGCTTGAAGGCGGAGAGATTGGTCTTGGAGGTGGGCGCGCACAGGTAGTAGCCCTGGCCGCTCTTGAAGCGCTTGCCGAAGGGCTCGATGAGCGATCCCGCGAGCAGCTCATCTTCCACGATGCAGGTGGGAACCAGGCCCACACCAAAGCCCGAAACCGCCGCTCTGACGATCAGCGAGTATTGGTTGAAGCCCGGCCCGAAGCGGCTGCCGCTGGTGTCGCAGTGGTGTTCGAGCATCCAGTCGTGCCAGGCCAGCGGCACTTCGATGTGTTGCAGCAGCGTGGCCTTGCGCAGATCGTCGGGTTCGCGCAGGCCGATCGAGTCGCGCAGCGTGCGGCTGCAGACGATGCTGAGCTCTTCCCCCGTGAGGTAGCGCGCGTTCGCGCTGGGCCAGTTGCCGTAGCCGTATTGAATCGCGGCGTCGAAGTCACGTGCGTTGGAGAAGTCGTGCGCGTGTTCATAGCGCACGAAGTTCAGCGTCACCTGGGGCAGGGTGCGCTTGAAGTGCCCGAGCCGCGGGAACAGCCACTGCGTCGCGAACGTGGGAGGCACCGAGAGGTTCAGTGCGCCGCCATCGCCGCCATACGACATCAGCTGCGCCGTCGCCGACTCGAGCTGCGCCATGGCGGGCCGCGTGGCGTTCAGGTAGGTCGCACCGGCTTCGGTGAGTTCAAGCCCGGTGGTCTTGCGCAGAAAGAGCTTTTGCCCGAGGTAGTCCTCCAGTCCGGCGATATGGCGGCTGATGGCGCTTTGCGTGACGCACAGCTCCTTCGCGGCCATGGTGAAGGCCAGGTGCTTGGCCGAGGCGTGGAACGCATTCAGCTCGGAAATGGTGGGGCAAAGTCGTTTCATGGAGGGGTATGAGTACAGCTCATGGGTGCCTGAGATTTTAGGCGTTGCTCAGAACGGCGATTGGCCCGATAAATGCATGTCGTGACAGTGTGATGGCAATTGGGTTTTTAGGGTGTTGTGAATGCACCTTCGGAGTGCGTGTGTGCACCAAAAACACCTGCGTCCATTTGTCATGCTATGAGTTATTTGCAGTGTCTATTTGTTTCTGAATCGATCTCATGACCACTTTGTTTATTGCGAACGGCAACGTTCTGGACGTCCATTCCCTTCAATTGCTCAACGGCCATTCGGTGCTGGTCAAGGACGGCCGCATTGCCGAAATCGGCCCGCACCTGCAGGCCCCCGAAGGCGCGCAAGTCATTGACGCCAAGGGCCTCACGGTGATGCCCGGCATGATCGACTGCCACGTGCACACGATTGCGTCCTCCTTCAACCTGGGCAACGTGGCCAAGCTGCCGAACGTGTTCACGATGCTGCGCGGCCTGCCGATCATGAAGGCCATGCTGGATCGCGGCTTCACCACCGTGCGGGATGCGGGCGGTGCGGATTGGTCGCTGGCCGAGGCCGTGCGCACCGGCCTGATCGTGGGTCCCCGCGTCTTCCCATCGGGCAAGGCGCTGTCGCAAACCGGTGGCCATGCGGATTTCCGTCCGCGCAGCGACGATCTCGATCTGTGCTCCTGCGTGCACAAGCTCGGCAACATCGGCCGCGTGGTCGATGGCGTCGATGCCTGCCGCATTGCGGTGCGCGAGGAAATTCTCAAGGGCGCTACCCAGATCAAGGTGATGGCATCGGGCGGCGTGGCATCGCCCAACGATCCGATCGGCAACCTCGGCTACTCCGAGGACGAGCTGCGCGCGATCGTCGAAGAGGCCGACAACGCCAACACCTACGTCATGGCCCACGCCTACACGCCCAGGGCGATTGCCCGCGCGGTGCGTTGTGGCGTGCGCACCATCGAGCACGGCAATCTGGTCGATCAGGAAACCGCCGAGTTCATGGCGCAGATGGGTGCCTACATGGTGCCCACGATGATCACCTACGAAGGCCTGGCCAACGAGGGCGAGAAGTACGGCCTGCCAGCGGCTTCGATCACCAAGATCGCGGGCGTGCGCGGCCCGGGTCGTCAGGCCATTGAAATCCTCGCCAAGGCCGGCGTGAAGATGGGCCTCGGCTCCGATCTGCTGGGCGAAACCCATTACCTGCAGGCCGATGAATTGCGCCTGCGCGCCGAAGTGCTCGGCAACGGTCCGGTGCTGCAACAAGCCACCTTGATTGGCGCAGAGATTCTGGGTCAGCAAGGTCAGCTGGGCGAAGTCACCCAGGGCGCCATCGCCGACCTGTTGCTGGTGGACGGCAACCCGCTCACCGACATCCACTGCCTGCTGAACCAGGGCGAGAAGATCCGCGTCATCGTCAAGGACGGTGCGTTGTTCAAGAACGCCGGCTGAAACTTTTTTTGATCACACCCACCGCATACAGGAGACCCGTCATGCAACGTAGAAATTTTGTCAAACTCTCAGGTGTCGCTGCCGCTTTGCAGGCCATTCCCAGCATCGGCTTCAGCCAGACCGGCGAGACCTTCCGCATTGGCTCGCTCACGCCCATCACCGGCGCGGGCAGCCCTTACGGTCCGGGCATGCAACAGGCGGTTCGTATCGCGGTGGATGAAATCAACGCAGCCGGCGGAGCCGCCGGACGCAAGCTGGAGCTGTTCACCGAAGACAGCCAGACCAAGCCCGACGCAGCCGTGCTCGCGGCCAAGAAGCTCATCGAAGTGAACAAGGTGCAAGCGGTGCTGGGCACCTGGGCATCGGGCGTGTCGCTGGCCGTGCTGCCGCTGACCGATGCCGCCAACCTCATTCAGATGAATGTGTCGGGCGCACCGTCGATCTCCACGCTAGACACCAAGGATCTGGTGTGGCGCTTCCAGGCGACCAACGACCGCTTCGGCATGGCGTTTGCCGAGATCTGCAAGAAGTATGGTTTCAAGCGCCCAGCCACCATGGCGTTCAACAACGCCTCGGGTCTGGGCAACGTGGAAGGCTTCACGCGCGTGTGGAAGCAGCGCGGCGGCAGCGTCGTGGGCCATGTCACCTACGAACCGAATCGCCCCAGCTATCGCAGCGAGTTGCAGAAGATTCTGGCTGCCAAGCCAGACGTGATCGTGATGGGTTCCTACCTGCCGGACACCACCATCATCCTGCGCGAATGGTTCCAGTCGGGTGCCGAAACCAAGTGGATCATTCCAGGCTGGGCGGCCAATCCGGATCTGATCAAGGCCCTGGGTGCAGAGGTGTGCGAAGGCATCATCTCGGTGGACACCGTCTCCAACGAAAAGAGCGCGTCGTACTCGCACTTCGATGCCGCCTACACCAAGGCCACCGGCAAGCCTGCGTCGACCAACATCTACGCAGCCATGACCTACGACATGGTGATCTCGCTGGGTCTGGCCATGGAAGCAGCAGGCCCGGGCGCGAACGTTGCGCAGATCAACGCGAAGCTGCGCGATGTGGCCAACCCACCGGGCAATGCGATCTACACCTTTGCCGAAGGCAAGGCGCAGCTCGCGAAGAAGGCCAAGGTGAACTACGAAGGTGCCTCGGGCAAGCTGGACTTCGACAAATTCGGTGACGTGACGCCTGACTTCGGTGTCTACATCATCGAAAAGGGCCAGCTGGTACGCCGCGATGTGGTGTCCCTGACCTGATTTTTCTCACGTGATGGCGGGCTCGCACCAGCGGTGTGGGCCTGCCGGAATTTTTGTGCTGCGAACGAAATGAGCCAATGACCTGGATAGATTTTGCAAACCTGATCATCAACGGATTGATCGAAGGCCTGGTGGTGGCACTGCCCGCGCTTTCGATGACTCTGGTGATGGGGGTGAACCGTTTCCCCAACGCCGCCACCGGCGACTTTCTCACGCTCGGCGCGTATGCGGCCGTGGCCGGCCAAATGCTCCTGGGCATGCCGCTGTGGGCTGCCGCGATCACCAGTGCCGCCGTGACGGCCCTGGTGTCTGCGGGCTCGTACCAACTGATTTTCCGAAAGCTGGCAGGACGCCCCATGGTGTCTTCCATGCTGGCGGCGATCGGTCTGGGATTTTTGATTCGCAGCCTGATTTCGTTCTTCGCCGGTCATGACCAGCGCACCTTCGACATGCCTCTGGTGCGCGCCTGGAACTTCGGCGGCATCCGCGTGCTGCCCACCGATCTGGTGATCGCCGGCATCGCGCTGGTCTGCCTGCTGGTGGTGTTTGTGCTGCTGTACCAGACCAGCTTTGGCCGCCAACTGCGCGCCATTGCCGACAGTGCCGATCTGGCCCGCGCCAGCGGCATCCGCGCCAAGGGCTTGATGCTGGCGCTGTGGTTGCTGGTGGGTGCGATCTCCGCGATTGGCGGCGTGCTGCTGGGCATGAAGTCCATCGTGATGCCCGAGATGGGCTGGGAGTTTCTGATTCCTGCGTTCGCTGCGATGGTGCTGGGCGGCATCGGGAGTCCGATTGGCGCGGTACTCGGTGCCTTGGTGCTGTGTGTCGCGCAGGAACTGTCGGTTCCGCTGCTGGGTCCTTCCTACAAGCTGGTGTTGTCCTTTGCGGTGCTGGCGCTCGTGTTGCTGTTCAGACCTGCGGGCATCATGGGCCGCATTCAACTGGTGAGGTAAGACACGATGATTGCTTATCTCTGTGCCATTGGCATCATTGCGCTGATCTACGCGCTTCTGGCGTTGGGCCTGAACCTGCAGTTCGGCTTCACGCGTCTGGTGAATTTCGGTGTGGTGGCGTTCTTCGCCATCGGCGCCTACACCTCGGGCCTGCTTGCGCTGCAAGGCGTTCCCCTGCTGTTGAGCTTTGTGGCGGCGATGATCGTCGCGCGGAACAGGATGGAGGCGGTCATGGTCACGTGCCAGCGCCAGACCTGCAGGT
>CALMCS010001108.1 GCA_937862875.1 uncultured Comamonadaceae bacterium | reverse complement strand
CATCGAGCAGGCCATTGAATCCGAAGCGCAGGCGCAGGCAATTTGCATGCTCACCGAAGACTTCTCGCGCGCCTATCACGCGTTCGTCGCCAAGAGCAAACCAGAGTTCAAAGGCAACTGACATGGCCGATCAAAGCTATCTGAAATGGCCTTTTTTCGACGCTCGCCATGAGCAGCTGGCACGCGAGCTCGATGCCTGGGCCGCCAACCACATCGCGCAGGAGCACGGCCATGATGTGGACGCAGAATGCCGCAAGCTGGTCAAGCAATTGGGCGATGCCGGTTGGCTCAGGCATGCGGTGGCAGGTGCCGCGTTCGGCGGCGTCGGCGAGCAGATCGACACCCGTGCCATCTGCCTGATCCGTGAGACCCTGGCACGCCATAGTGGCCTGGCCGACTTTGCTTTTGCAATGCAGGGCTTGGGCTCGGGCGCGATTTCACTGGCGGGCACCGAGGCGCAGAAACAGCGCTACCTTGCGCGCGTTGCCAAGGGCGAGGCGATTGCCGCATTCGCGCTGTCCGAGCCCGATGCCGGATCGGACGTGGCGGCCATGTCTTGCAGCGCAGAGCGTGTCGGTGACGACTACGTCATCAATGGCGAGAAGACCTGGATTTCCAACGGCGGCATCGCTGACTTCTATGTGGTGTTCGTCCGGACCGGTGAGGCACCGGGCGCGCGCGGCATCACGGCGTTGATCGTCGATGCGCAAACGCCGGGCCTTGCCATTGCCGAGCGCATCGACGTGATCGCACCGCATCCGCTCGCGCGTTTGAAGTTCACGGATTGCCGTGTTCCTGCTGCACAGCGCGTGGGCGCGGCCGGCGAAGGCTTCAAGGTGGCGATGCGAACGCTCGACGTGTTTCGCACGTCGGTAGCGGCGGCTGCGCTCGGCTTTGCCCGGCGGGCGATGGACGAGTCACTGCACCGCGCCACCACACGCAAGATGTTCTCCGGCGTGCTCGCGGACTTTCAGCTCACACAGGCCAAGCTCGCCCAGATGGCCACGCTGATCGACAGCGCGGCGCTGCTCACCTATCGCGCAGCGTGGCAGCGCGATCAGGGACAGAACGTCACGCGCGAAGCGGCGATGGCCAAGATGACCGCGACCGAAAACGCGCAGCAAGTGATCGATGCTGCCGTGCAGATGTGGGGCGGCATGGGCGTCATGAGCGGGGTGGCTGTGGAGCGCCTGTACCGCGAAATTCGCGCGCTGCGCATCTACGAGGGTGCGACGGAAGTGCAGCAACTCATCATCGCGCGCGAGCTGCTCAAGGCGGGCGCGTCGGCTTGAGTCGGAGCGCAGTCATCCAACCCATCATCCGTCCATCCTTCATTGTTCGAACTTGAATGCGAGGGTCTGCCTATATGCCATACACCGCACACATCGACCGCTTTGCCGCCGACAATCTGCCGCCTCGCGAGTTGCAGGCACAGTACTTGTTTGAGCTTCCGGAACTGCAGTTTCCCGAGCGCCTCAATTGCGCACACGAGCTGCTGGACAAGCATGTGCTGGAGGGCCGGGGTGAGCGTCCCTGCGTGCACGCGCCTGGCCTGTCGTGGAGCTACGCCGACTTGCTGGAACAAGCCAATCGCATCGCGAATGTGTTGACGAACCAGTTGGGACTGGTGCCCGGCAATCGCGTGCTGCTGTTCGGACCCAACAATCCCATGATGGTGGCGAGTTGGTTTGGCGTGGTCAAGGCGGGTGGCATTGCTGTGGCTGCAATGCCCTTGCTGCGGGCCAAGGAGATATCCGCCATCGTCGACATTGCGCAAGTCAGCCATGCCCTGTGCGACGAGGCCTTGCGCGTCGAAATGAGTGCAGCCCAGGAGCGCTGCGCATCGCTCAAGTCGGTGCGCTACTTCAACACGCGCCGTGATGGTGGGGCGCAGGACAAGACCGATTCCCTGGAAGCGGCGATGCAGAGCGAGCCCTCCACGTTTGACAACATACCGACCGCCGCTGTGGATACCTGCATGTTCGGCTTCACCTCGGGCACCACGGGCGTGCCCAAGGCGACGATGCATTTTCATCGGGATGTGATGGCGGTATGTGCCTGCTTTCCCCGGCATGTGCTGCGCGCGCAGCCAGACGATGTCTTCATGGGCAGCCCGCCCATCGCCTTCACGTTTGGATTGGGGGGACTGGTGCTGTTTCCCATGTCGATCGGCGCGAGTCTGGCGCTGATTGAAAAAGTCGGACCGCAGCAGCTCGTCGATGGAATCGAGCAGTTTGGAGCCAGTGTGGTGTTCACGGCCCCGACGTCCTATCGCGCCATGTCGCAACAGGGCGAGCGCCTGCGCAAGACCCGCCTGCGCAAATGCGTCTCTGCTGGAGAGGCGCTTCCCGCGTCCACGCGCGCTCTGTGGAAAGAGGCAACCGGTATCGAGATCATCGACGGCATCGGGTCGACCGAGATGCTGCACATCTTCGTGTCGCATCGCGAGGAGGAAGCACGTCCCGGTGCCACTGGAAAAGCCGTGCCGGGCTACCGCGCCAAAGTGGTGGATGACGATGGTTTGGAAGTGCCCGCTGGCACCGTCGGCAAGCTGGTGGTGCAGGGGCCTACGGGCTGCCGCTATCTCAACGACAGTCGCCAGACCAAATACGTACACAACGACTGGAACTACACCGGCGATGCCTACGTCATGGACGCTGACGGCTACTTCATCTATCAGGCGCGCACCGACGACATGATCATCTCGGCGGGCTACAACATCGCCGCGCCGGAGGTCGAAGATGCGCTCATGGCGCACGAGGCGGTGGCGGAATGCGCTGTGATCGGTGTCGCGGATGCGGAGAGAGGCCAGATCGTCAAGGCCTTTGTGGTACTGCACGATGGCCATGCAGGCGACGCCGCGATGACCCTGCGTCTGCAGGAGTTCGTGAAGCACACCGTGGCCCCCTACAAATATCCGCGTGCAGTGCAGTTTGTGACGTCACTGCCGCGAACCGCCACCGGCAAGCTGCAGCGCTTCAAGTTGCAGGCGTCTTCATGAGCGGCGTGGACAGCGGCGCAGCATCGCCACGCTTTGCACGCAAGGTATCGATCCGCTTCGCGCACTGCGATCCGGCGGGCATCATTTTTTTCCCCCAGTACCTCGTGTTGTTCAATGGTCTGGTCGAAGACTGGTTCAACGAGGCGCTGCACGTGCCCTATGCAGACATGGTTGCGCAGCATCGTACGGGCTTGCCCATCGTGCACCTGGAGTGCGACTTTCGCGCCATCACTCGCATGGGTGAGGTCGTGGAGATGGGGCTCAGCGTGCAGAAGCTGGGCGGGCGCTCGCTCTCGCTGGCAATGGACTGCCACGGTGCCGACGGCGCATTGCGCGTATCCGCAGTCAAGGTGCTGGTCTTTACCCACTTGGACACCCACACGGCCATCACCGTACCACCCCCGATTCGCGCCGCCATCGAGCGTTGGATGGGCGCAGACACCACACCAGAATTCAGAAAGGATGAATCATGACCACACAAGTACTTTTGCCCCAGGGCTGGCCCAGACCCAAGGGCTACGCCAACGGCGTGTCTACGGCTGGCCGCACGATCTACGTGGCAGGCATGATCGGCTGGGATGAGCAGGCCCAGTTCCACACGGACGATTTTGGCGGACAGGTCCGCCAGGCGCTGCAGAACATCGTCGCTGTCCTGAAAGAAGGCCAGGCCGGCCCTGAGCACATCGTGCGCATGACCTGGTATGTGACCAGCAAAAAGGAGTACCTCGCCGCCGGACCGGAAGTCGGCAAAGCCTTTCGTGAACTCATTGGCAACTTCAACATCGCCATGACCGCAGTCGAAGTCTCGGCCCTCATCGAAGACCGCGCGAAGGTCGAGATCGAGGTGACGGCGGTGGTTCCGGATTGACGCGTTGGCACCGCCTTCTGGAGGTGCTTTATCGGCGAACGAACGGGTTGGGCACTTCGAGATCGCTTGAGAGCCAGATGCTCTTGGTCTCGAGGAGTCCGGAACCCGGAATCCGGAACCAGGAGCTATGTCCCGGTGCTGCTGAACGCCGCACGCCGACTCTCTGAGAGCTTCGGTGCGGACGTCAGTCAATATCCCAAGGGCTGATGGAAGAAGCGTCGGGGCCCCGTGACCGAGGCGAGGCCCTGCTTCCCGATCAGAAGTCCAGCAGACTGAAGCCCACCGACAGGACGGTGCGCTTGAAGTTGTAGTCGATCAGGCTGTCGCCATAACCGCTGAACACCATGGCGTGCAGGCGCAGGTTGCTCTTGCCGCCCATCCAGCCGTGACCCAGTGTGTGCATCCATTCGACGCGTCCGGAGCCCTTGCCCGAACCGTTGAGCGAACCGCGTGCGGTCACGCCCAGCCAGTTGCTCGGGTTGACGTGCCAACCCACCTTGAGCTCGGCGCGGCCGATGTAGTTCTGGATGTCGGGGTTGTTGTCCTTCTCGGCGGTTTCGCTGATGCGCTTCCAGAACTTGGCGTTCACCGACCAGCGGTTGTCCAGCTCGAAGCCGGTCATGGCGTAGTAGCGGTTCCAGCTGCGCGAGAGCGGATCGCTCTGGCCGTTGGATTGGTGGACCAGGCCGATACCGGTGTAGCGCCACTTCCAGCCGAACGGCAGCTGTGCCGTGGTCGGGTAGACGTAGAAAATTTCGGGTTCGTGGTCGGTGTTGCGGAACGGACGCGAAATTTCCGAGTTGAACAGCTGCCAGCTCGATTGGCTGGTGTAACCCACCCACAGCGAGTCGCGCAGTTTCGAATCCGCACGGGTCAACAGACCGGATGCCAGCTTGGTACGCACCGACAGCTGGATGCGCATTTCCTGCTTGTCATAGTCGGTGGGCGATGTGGCGCTGTTGACCGGGTTGCCCGATGTGGGCTGGCGGTTCACGGTGTTGCCGGCCGAGTACATGAGGGTGACGGGGCGGTAGCCGCGGAAGCTGAAATTGCCGCAGTCGGTGCCTTCTTCCAATTCCCAGAAACGCGACATTTCGGTGAACGTCGCATCGCGGCAACCGCCATTGACGACGGGCAGCGGCGAATCGGCACCCAGATCAGCCGGGAGGCCCAGCTGCGCGGTCGTTTGCGTGGCAGGAGTCGCTGGAGTCGTGGAGGCGCTGGCGGCGTTGCCTGTACTGGTTGCCTGTTGCGTGGCCACAGCGGGGCTGGTGGCGTCGATCGCTGGTTGGGCCTTGGCCCATTGGTCGAAGCAGGCCAGGCGTGCGCCGTCTTCGGTTTGCGCTGCGCACTGCTGCCATGCGGCTTGGGCGGTGGGCTGTGCGGGCGACTGCTCAGCCTGTGCCTGCGCTGCGAGTGGCAGGTAGCCCGCCAGAAGGGTTGCGGTCGCGATGCCGATGTTGGTCCGTGCCGAGAAGGTCATACGATTACTTGAGAAATGGAGTGGCGGGCGCAGGCGTACGGCATTGCTGCAGTGCGCGGCGCAGGTGTTACGAGGCAGATACTACGAATATAGCGCCAGCGATCAGTTTGGGGACTTGCGCATCACGAATTTCACGGTGCGATCGTTGTTGTCAGCCCACTCTCCGCTGATTTCGCGGGCACAGCGGCCCTCGGCGACGGCGCCGTACCAGTTGCCGCTGACGCTTTTGCCGTCACGCGACTCTTCCATCGTCAGCTCGCCCTTGTTGACCTCGCCGACGACGATCGACTCGTAGTCCGGGCGCTTGATGCTCCCTTTGACGGTGCCTTCCCATTCCGGGTGCGGGCCGAGGGTCATGGTGATCGGGCCGGGTTCGCCGTCCATCTGCACGCGCCAGACGCCGAGCAATTCGGGCTGTTCCATTTGCTGGGCCGTGGGGCATTCCGGGCGTTTGCCGAAGGGGCTGGCACAGGCGGTGAGCAGAGCGGTCGTGGCCAGCACTGCCATGGTGTTGAGGGCGCGTCGCATATCCGTTTCAATCTTCGTCGTCATGGGGTTGGGGGAGGGGCGCTTTGCGCCTTGCGTGCAAATTCTTCACGCAGTGCGCGCAGTTTGGCGCGGGGATCTTCGCGGGCGGTCGAGGCGTCGAGGCCCATCTCCGCAATGAATCGGCTTGGGAGCGTGGTCACCGTGTCGCGGCCCTTCTTGCGCCGCTTGGTCCAGCTCACCGCCAGCGTGCGCTGTGCGCGGGTGATGCCCACGTACATCAGGCGGCGCTCTTCCTGCAGGCGCAGCGTGGTCTCGGGCGAGACCTTTTCCTGCTTGCCGTTTTCGTCGTCGAGCTTGAAGGGCAGCATGCCCTCGGTCACGCCGGCGAGCACCACGTGCGGCCACTCCAGACCCTTGGAGGCGTGCAGCGTGGAGAGCACGACCATGTCCTGCTCCTGTTCGCGCTCGCTGATGGTGGAGAGCAGCG
>CALMCS010001107.1 GCA_937862875.1 uncultured Comamonadaceae bacterium | reverse complement strand
CATGATCCACGGCGATATTTCCAGCAGCAACGACACCGTCGGCGTTGCCGTCGTCAACTACAAGATGCCACGCCTGCACACCAAGGCCGAAGTGCTGGCCAATGCACGCAAGATCGCCGACATGGTGGTCGGCATGAAGCAGGGCCTGCCCGGTATGGACCTGGTGATCTTCCCCGAGTACAGCACCCACGGCATCATGTACGACGCCAAGGAGATGTACGACACCGCCGCCGCCGTGCCGGGCGAGGAGACCGCCATCTTTGCCGAGGCCTGCCGCAAGGCCAAGGTCTGGGGCGTTTTCTCGCTCACCGGCGAACGCCATGAAGAGCACCCGAACAAGGCGCCCTACAACACGCTGATCCTCATGAACGACCAGGGCGAGATCGTGCAGAAGTACCGCAAGATCATGCCCTGGGTGCCGATCGAAGGCTGGTACCCCGGCAACTGCACCTATGTGAGCGAAGGCCCCAAGGGCCTGAAGGTCAGCCTCATCATCTGCGACGACGGCAACTACCCCGAGATCTGGCGCGACTGCGCCATGAAGGGCGCCGAACTCATCGTGCGCTGCCAGGGTTACATGTACCCGGCCAAAGACCAGCAGGTGCTGATGGCCAAGGCCATGGCCTGGGCCAACAACAGCTACGTGGCCGTGGCCAACGCCACCGGCTGGGATGGCGTCTACAGCTACTTCGGCCACAGCGCGCTCATCGGCTTCGACGGCCGCACGCTGGGTGAATGCGGGGAAGAGGAAATGGGCGTGCAGTACGCAGCGCTGTCCAAGAGCCTGATCCGCGACTTCCGCAAGAACGGCCAGAGCGAGAACCACCTGTTCAAGCTGCTGCACCGCGGCTACACCGGCAAGATCAATTCCGGCGAAAGCGGGGATGACGCCAAGGGGGTTGCCGCCTGCCCATATGAGTTCTACGGCAAGTGGATCAGCGACCCCGAAGGCACACGCAAGCAGGTCGAGTCGTTCACGCGCTCCACCGTCGGCACGGCCGAGTGCCCGATTGACGGCATTCCGAACGAGGCCCCCAGCCACCGCTGAGCTACCACCGCCGGCCCGCAGCCCGGGCCGGCATGTCCCCTGTTGTCCCGAGGCTGCGCCGTGTCTGCTCCTGCCCCTGTCTCCGATCCGCTCGCGGCCTACCGCATCACCGAAGCGCCCTACTACCGCCCATGCAGTGGCGAGGTGGCGCTGTACCAGCACGCCTACGCGCACCGCCTGCCGCTCATCCTCAAGGGGCCGACCGGCTGCGGCAAGACACGCTTCGTGGAGTACATGGCCTGGAAGCTCGGCCGCCCGCTGGTGACACTGGCCTGCAACGAGGACATGACGGCGGCCGACCTGGTGGGTCGCTGGCTGCTCGACGCCGACGGCACGCGCTGGCACGACGGGCCGCTCACGCTGGCGGCGCGCCATGGCGCGATCTGCTACCTCGACGAGGTGGTGGAGGCGCGCCAGGACACCACGGTGGTCATCCACCCGCTGACCGACGCGCGCCGCATGCTGCCGCTGGACCGCAAGGGCGAGCTGGTGCACGCCCACCCGGACTTCCAGCTCGTGGTCTCCTACAACCCGGGCTACCAGAGCGCGGCCAAGGACATGAAGCCGTCCACGCGCCAGCGCTTCGCGGCGCTGGAGTTCGACTACCCCGACGCGACGGTGGAAACCGAGATCGTGGCGCACGAGGCTGGTATCGACGCCGCGCTGGCCGCGCAACTGGTCGGCGTGGCGCAGGGCTCGCGTGCGCTGCGCCAGCAGGGCCTGGACGAAGGCATCTCCACCCGTATGCTCATCTATGCCGGCATCCTGATCCGCGACGGCGTGGCCCCGCGCGACAGCTGCGAGATGACACTGACGCGCGCGCTCACCGACGACCCGGACCTGCTGGCCGCGTTGCGCCAGCTCGTGGATGCCCACTTCCCCTGAGCCGCGATGAGCCGCGATGTACCGCGCCGACGCTGACACGCCCACCCTTGCCGCGCTGGGCCTGCTGCTCGGTGGCCTGAGCCGTCGCACGCTCACGCTGCAAACACTGGCCGGCGCCTCCCCATCGCCGTCTGCGGCCCCGCGCGCCGTGCTCAGTACGACGCACCTGCTGCTGCCAGCGGCGGTCATGCAGGATGCCACGCTGGCACGCGCCGCCATTGCCCACGCAGCGGCGCACCTGCTGTATTCGTCACCGGCCCAGGCTGCGGGCACGCTCAAGCCACTGGGCCTGGCCGTGGCGTCAATGATCGAGGATGCGCGCGTTGAAGCGCTGTTGATGCAGCGCCTGCCCGGCGTGCGCCGCTGGTTCCTGCAGGCCCAGCCGGCGCACGACCCGCACGGGCTGGACGTGCCCAGCCTGCTGGCCCGCCTGGGCCGCGCGCTGCTCGACGGCCACTACGCCGACGGCAACCACTGGGTGCACAAGGGCCGCACGCTGTTTGCCGCCACCCGCCATGACCACGGTCTGGCGGACCACGCCGCCTTCCGGCGCCTGGCCTCCATCCTCGCCAACGACCTGGGCCAGATGCGCGTGCGGCTAGACCCGCAGCAGTGCGTGGTGCCGGCCGCCTACCGCGACGACCATAGCTACCTCTGGCAACACGGCGCCACGGCCGACGACACCACCGAAGCGCTGCAGGTACCCGCCGCGCCACCCCCGCCCGCCGACGCGTCAGCGGCCGACACTCCGCCGACCGATGCCGAAGAACAACCCATCGACGAGGGCATCTGCCACCTCTACCCGGAATGGGACTACCGCCTGCAGCGCGAACGCACCGACTGGTGCACCGTGCGCGAGGTCGTGCCCCCGGCCGCAACACTTCACGGCTTGCCGCCCGCAGCCGAGCCCGCCACGCCCTGGCGCAGCCGGCGCCGTCTGAGCCGCAACCAGCGCCTGCGCCGGCAGTGGGAAGGTGATGACCTCGATCTCGACGCCGCCATCGATGTGCAGGTGGAACGGCGCCTGGCGCTGGCACCCGATGGGCGGCTGTTCGTGCGCCCCGGCATCGAGGCGCCGCGCTGCAGCGTGCTGGTGTTGCTCGACCTGTCGGCGTCCACCGGCGACGTTGCCGCCGGCAGCACGCAGCCCTTGCTGGCCGTCGAGCAGCAGGCAGCGCTGCTGCTGGCGCGTGCCGCCCAGGCCGGGCACGACCGCATCGCCATCCACGGCTTTGCCTCCAACACCCGCGCTGCGGTGCAATACCTGCGGCTGCTGGACTTCGGCACGCCGCTGGATGCGGCGCACACCCAGCGCATCCTGGGCACCCGCGCTGCCGGGTCCACCCGCATCGGCGCTGCGCTGCGCCATGCCACGCGCTGCCTGCTGGCCGAGCCCGCCGGCCCGCGCGCCATCGTGCTCATCACCGACGGCGCACCGTCGGACATCGACGTGTTCGATGCCCGCTACCTGACCGAAGATGCCCGCGCCGCCGTGCTGGCCGCGCGGCGCCTGGGCGTGCAGTGCCATGGCCTGGTGGTCGACCCCGGGGCTGACGCCTACGTACGCCGCATCTTCGGCTGGCGTAACTACCGCGTGGCCGAGACCGCCGCCCAGTTGCCGCGCCAGTTGGGCGAACTCTACGACCGACTGGCAGCACGCTGAGCCCCGGCCATTAACCCACCTCGTCTTGCACTCCAACATGGTGCACAGCACCACTGTGGTGCACGCTGGCGTGCGCACCAAGCACGGGCGTGGCCGCGGCCTCGCCATCCCGTGGGCGCCCTGGCGGCCACAAGAAGGCGGCACGGCAATTGCATGAACGAGCGCCATGGAACCGCCCCCGCGTTCGGCCTGCCTTGGCAGCCGCGCGGTCTGATGTGGAAGCGAAGCGATATGGAACTGACTCCCCGCGAAAAAGACAAGCTGCTGATCTTCACCGCCGCCCTGCTGGCCGAGCGCCGCA
>CALMCS010001106.1 GCA_937862875.1 uncultured Comamonadaceae bacterium | reverse complement strand
CGAATCGGCACCCGTGTCGAACAACGCCTCGTTCGAGTCGGCTGAAGCCGTCGGCAACAACGACGCAGGCAACGAGCCAGCACGTCGCAGCTACTTCGCGCCAGCCGCAGCGGTAGCCGTCACCACCACCGAAGTGGTGGCAGTGGCCGTCGCAGCAGAAGTGCAAGCGCCAGCACCTGTCGCTGCACCAGCGCCCGCTCCGGCACCAGCCCCTGTGGCCGTGGCAGCGCCCGTGCAAGCTCCTGCACCGATCGCCGCTCCTGTGGCGGCTCCGGTCGCCGCAGCGCCAGCGCCTGTCGCAGCACCGATCGTGGTGGCCGCAGCTCCTGCACCCGTGCCAGCACCTGCACCAACTCCAGCTCCAGCGCCAGCCCCCGTGCAAGCGCCGGAAGCGGGCATGCCACGCATCGGCGGTTACGACCTGCCCATGCAATCGCTGCAGCAGTTGGCCTCGTCCTCTGGCCTGCAATGGGTGAACTCCGACGCCGACAAGATCGCCGCAGTGCAATCCGCCATCGCGTCCGAGCCCAAGGCAGTCCATGTGCCGCGCGAGCGTCCTCCAGTCGTTGAACTGGACGACGGCCCGCTGGTTCTGGTGGAAACCCGCCGCGACCTGAACGAACTGCAATTGCCGTTCGAACAGCAAGCCCAGCAGCCACCCGCCGCGTAAGTTGCACGACACGGATTGGCGCGACACCCATCGACATCTGACGATGACCATTGCGCCAACTCCGCTGTAGGCCACGCGCCTGCTTCCAAAAAACGGCCCATTGCGGGCCGTCTTCATTTGTACGAAGAAAGTTCAAGCCATGTTGTTTTTGCTGTCACCAGCCAAGTCACTCGATTACGACACGCCCCTGCCTCCCGAGCTCCCGCACACGCTGCCGCAATTCGTGTCCGACTCGGCCCAATTGATCGATGTGCTCAAGGAAAAGTCTCCCCAGGACATCGCCTCGCTCATGAGCATCAGCGACACGCTCGCCGGCCTCAATGTGGCCCGCTTTGGCGCGTGGCGCTCCAAATTCACCGCCGCCAACTCGCGCCAGGCCATCATGGCGTTCAACGGCGACGTGTACGAGGGCCTGCAGGCGCAAAGCCTCTCCGCCGATGACCTCGGCTGGGCACAGGACCACGTCGCGATCCTGAGCGGCCTCTACGGCGTTCTGCGCCCCCTCGACTGGATGCAGCCCTACCGCCTCGAAATGGGCACCCGCCTGCCCACCAGCGCCGGAGCAACGCTCTACAAGTTCTGGGGCCCTCGCATCGCCGAATACCTGAACAAGCGCCTGCGCGCCGACACCACACCCGTCGTCGTCAACCTCGCGTCGCAGGAATACTTCAAGTCGGTCGATCTGAAGACCCTCAAGGCACGCGTCATCGAATGCGTCTTCGAAGACTACAAGTCCGGCCAATACAAGATCATCAGCTTCTACGCCAAGCGCGCACGCGGCCTGATGGCCCGTTACGCGATCGAAAACCGACTCACCACTCCGCATCAACTGGAGGGGTTTAACGTAGAAGGCTATGCTTGGCACGCAGCCTCGTCATCGCCCGAGCGACTGGTATTTCGCCGCAAGGTCGCCGGAAACTGACCCTTTCATTTCTTCCACTCCAACCGAAGGAATCCTCGCACCATGCCTTCCAGTTCGAGCACTCCCCAGAACGCCAAAGTGCAGCAGGCCATCTCGGCCGAGCTGCGCCAATGGATCCTCTCACAGGCCCAGGCGGGCTTCAGCGCCCCCTCGCTCCTCAAGTCGATGACCGAATCAGGCTGGAACGAAGACGTCGCGATTGACGCCCTCGAACTCGTGCTGCGCGAGCATCTCGACCAGGTCGCCGTGCAGCAAGGCCAACCCGCCTCCACCGCGGTGCCCGAGCCCGCCCTGGACGAATCGCCACTGCTCGTCGACGTCGGCGATCGCGAAGTCGTCGTGCTGATGGAAGTCGCCAGCCCGCGCGTCGTGCTGTTCGGCAACCTGCTCTCACCCGAAGAGTGCGAAGCCCTGATCGCCGCCGCCGAGCCCCGCATGGCGCGCTCCAAAACCGTGGAAACACGCACCGGCGGCGAAGAGGTGAATGCCAGCCGCACCAGCGACGGCATGTTCTTCCAACGCGGTGAAATCGACATCGTCCAAAAGCTCGAAGCCCGCATCGCCAAGCTGGTGAACTGGCCGCTCGAAAACGGGGAAGGCCTGCAAATCCTGCGCTACGGCCCGGGTGCGGAATACAAGCCGCACTACGACTATTTCGATCCCGCCGAACCCGGCACGGCCACCATTCTGAAGCGCGGCGGCCAACGCGTCGGCACGCTCGTGATCTACCTGAACAACCCCACCAAAGGCGGCGGAACCGTCTTCCCGGACATCCATCTGGAAGTCGGCCCTCGTCAAGGCAACGCCGTTTTCTTCAGCTACGAACGCCCCCACCCCAGCACCAAAACGCTGCATGGCGGCTCACCGGTCGTTGAAGGCGAAAAATGGATCGCCACCAAGTGGCTGCGCCAAGGCGAGTTCGTCTGAACCTCTTCTATCTTTTCAATGCATTCCTCCTCTTCACCCTCGTCCTCTCCTTCTCCTGAACAGTCCCCGCTCGGCAAGGCCTCCGCCTATGCCGACCAGTACGACGCCACCCTGCTCTTCCCGATTCCACGCGCCCAAAAACGCGCCGAACTCGGCATCACCGGCGACGCCCCCTTCTTCGGCGCCGACCTCTGGACCGCCTACGAAGTCTCCTGGCTCAACGCCCGCGGCAAGCCCCAGGTCGCACTCGCCCACATCACCGTGCCCTGCGAGTCCCCGAACATCGTTGAAAGCAAGTCGTTCAAGCTGTACCTGAACAGCTTCAACAACAGCCGCTTCACCAGCACAGAAGAAGTCCGCGACGCCATCCGCGCCGACGTGAGCGAAGCCGTATGGCGCGGCAGCGACCAGCCCCGCACCATCGGCCTCAAACTGGTACTGGCCGAAGCCTTCGAACAGGAACGCATGGGTGAACTCGAAGGCGTACTGCTCGATCGCCTCGACATCGAATGCGACCAGTACACCCCGGCCCCCGAACTGCTGAAAGCCGATCACGGCCAAATCCCGGTATCGGAAGACCTGGTGAGCCACCTGCTGAAAAGCAACTGCCTGGTCACCGGCCAACCCGATTGGGGCAGCGTGCAGATCAGCTACAGCGGCCCGCAGATCGATCAGGAAGGACTGCTGAAATACATCATCAGCTTCCGCAACCACAACGAATTCCACGAGCAATGCGTCGAGCGAATTTTCATGGACATCTGGGCACGCTGCAAACCGATCAAGCTGTCGGTCTACGCGCGCTACACGCGGCGTGGCGGGTTGGATATCAACCCGTTGCGGACCAGCAGCCCGCAGGCGCTGCCGAAGAATTTGCGTAATGCGCGGCAGTAGAGGTAACGCGAATCGTTGGTGCGACGTGCTTGAGTGAGAAGTAGCCTCCACGCACTTCTGAGATCCAGAGCTTTTTGATCGATACAGTCACGCACCCATTGGCTGAACACTCATCACGTCCAAAACGAAATACCAACTTTTGAATGGGCTTTTCATGTCGCGTCGCTCCATCGAATTCGCATTGTTTCTCGCCTGCTTTGTAGCAACAACAACATGGGCAAAAGACGGTGAAATCACGGAGCCTCCGACTCAAGCCTCGGGTAACACCAACGCGCCGTCACCACAACGCCTCGAAGAGCTGGAAGCCCTGAAATCCCAGCTCAATCAATCCGTCGACACTTGGGTGGCCAAGCAGGTTCTGGGGATCAATGTGGACGAACGACAGGATGCAGTGGTGGTCAGCTAGGGGCGCCTTGGTTCGCCTGCCAGTGTGAAGGCATGGCTCGACCGAAAAGGGATCAGTCACCACAACATCTTGATTCAGCGTTACACGTCAAGCGTCGAACTTGGGCTGGACCCGGCACCGCCCCCGCCTTTCCCGCTCATAGGTTCTTATTAATAGGCGACGATGAAATCCAAGCAATTCGTCGATGAACAAGGCAGACAGAAAACAGCGCATCCCAAATGCAGAAAGGAGCCACACGGGCTCCTTTCCTTCTTCAGGCCATGGCCATTCAGATGCCGCTGCGACGGCGGCACACGCCCAATGCGGCTAACAGAATCAGGCCGAGGTTCGACAGCGTCGGCACC
>CALMCS010001105.1 GCA_937862875.1 uncultured Comamonadaceae bacterium | reverse complement strand
GGACCCTATCTCGTCATTCGGGGTTTGTGATTCCTGTGCTCTGCTCGCTGCGTTGTTGGGTGTTTGGAAACCAATACCGATACCGATACCGATACCGAGACTTATTCGACTTTTTGGCATTCTTTTTTTCATTTTCTGGCTCTATTTGTTTTGCTTCTGTGGCGCTATGGGTGGCCCGGTTTGCTGCCAAAACTCGTTTATTGGGCTGATTTCTCTACACCAGATCGGGGATCAGTGAATACACCTACGTGGGCGCTATGGCTTGGGTCCGTTGGGCTGATTTTGGTGTTTCTCTATTTTTTTGGACTCTGACATGCGCTCTGCATAAGGCTTGGCGAAGGAATCTCGGAATCCGGAACGCACGCTTATGGCGCCGTTTGTTGAACAGTGGACAAGCCACTTTGTCACTGGACCTAACGATTGGCGTCAACTGGCCCTACTTGCTCCATCCCGTTGCTCACTACGATCCGTTTTGAAAGCCCGTCGTATCGCAAGCGCGGGGTTTCTTGAGTTGCTCTGAATCGGTCGATGCAAAGCGCAAGCGGTGCGGTCGAAAGAGGCGAGGCGATTCATGCGGTTCAAACCAGAGAGTAAGAAGGCTGGTCGGAAAATCAAACAGGAAGAGCGTTGGCTAAAAAGATTTTTCTGGTTTTGTAGATCCACCGATTTCGTTCAAAACAATGGAGACAATGAAAATGACAATGCAAAAAAAGCGGTTCATGCTGAAGACAAGCATCGCAGCAGCGGCACTGGTGTTGACGGGTGCCGTAGGCGCTCAGCAGAAGACGGTCACCTTCGCCAACCAGGACATGCTGGTTCCAATGCGTTTGGTGATGGAGTCTGGTGAAGTCGAAAAAGAGACCGGCTACAAGATCAACTGGCGCATGTTCTCGGGCGGTGGCGACGTGATTCGTGCCATGGCTTCCGGTGATGTGCAGATGGGCGAACTGGGTTCCAGCCCATTGACCGCAGCGGCCAGCCAGGGCCAGGAAATCAAGATGTTCTGGGTCTCCGCAGACATCGCCAGCGCCGAGGCACTGGTGGCCCGCGACGGCAGCGGCGTGACCAACTTCAAGAGCATGGAAGGCAAGCGCATTGGCGTGCCATTCGTGTCCACCGCGCACTACCAGCTGATCGCCGCTTTGGGCAAGGAAGGTGTGGACGCACGCAAGGTCAACATCATGAACATGCGTCCTCCGGAAATCGCCGCAGCGTGGGAGCGTGGTGACATCGACGCCACCTTCGTGTGGGATCCGGTGCTCGCCAAGGTCAAGCAAAAGGGCAAGGTCATCGCCACGTCCGGCAGCATCGCGCAAATGGGTTTCCCCACGTTTGAAGGCGTGGTCGTGACCAACAAGTTCGCTCAGGAAAATCCAGAGTTCATGGTCGCCTTCGTGAAGGCACTGAACCGCGCCAGCGCTCAGGTGCGTGACAACCTGGGCAAGTGGACTCCAGAGTCCACCGAAGTCAAGGCGATCGCGAAGTGGTGCAAGGCCGATCCAAAGGATGTGCCGGCAGCCATGGCGCTGTACAAGTTCCCAAGTGCTGAAGAGCAACTGGGCGCACAGTGGCTCGGAGGCGGTGCCGCCAAGGCCATGACCAACACCGCAGCGTTCCTGAAATCGCAGGGCCGCATCCAGGAAGTGAAGCCTGATTACGCCGCGTTCGTTACCGACGTGTACGTGAAAAAGGCACTCGGCAAGTAATTGCTTCCGTTATCAATTAGTCGATTCATTAATCAATGACTGAATCGCTGATAACAACCACTGCGGTGATCGCCACTCCAACTGAGTGATCACCGCAGCTTTCTCGGATTACCCCATTTTCTTTTGGAGGGCGGTGTCATGCCTACTCTGGATATACGCGACCTGACCGTCAATTACGAGGTCAAGGGCGGACATTTGCAAGCCCTGGCTCCCGTGAACTTGACCATGAACGAAGGTGACTTCGTCGTGGCACTTGGTGCGTCAGGCTGTGGCAAAACAACATTACTCAACTGCATGGCCGGCTTTCTGCCTCCTTCCAGCGGCGAGATCCTGCTGGACGGAAAACCCATTCAAGGCCCCGGCGCCAATCAAGGCGTCGTGTTCCAAAAACACGCGCTGATGCCGTGGCTGAACGTGGTCGACAACGTCGCACTGGGTCTGCGCATGCGCGGTGTGGATCTGAAGACCCGCACACAGATTGCCGAAGAAAAACTCGGCCTGGTCGGCCTTGAGAACTATACAAAACGCGCGGTCTATGAGCTGTCGGGCGGTATGCAACAACGCGTCGGCATTGCCCGCGCGCTGGCCAACGACCCTGCTCTGCTGCTGATGGACGAGCCCATGGGCGCGCTGGATGCATTCACCCGCGAACAGGTGCAGGAGATTCTGCTGCGCGTCTGGAAGGCCACCAACAAGATGGTGTTCTTCATCACCCACTCGGTGGAAGAAGCCTTGTTCCTGGCAAGCCGTCTGATCGTGATGAGCCCCAGCCCGGGACGCATTTCGCATGTCTATGACGACATGCCTTTCTGCCACGAATTCCTGCGCACCGGCGACGCCCGCGCAGTGAAGTCTCGTCCTGATTTCATCAAGCTGCGCGAAGAAGTGCTCAGCCTGATCCATCACCGGGAGCCAGCGAATGTCTGAGGCCATACCCATGAACGATATCTCCACCAACGGCTCGGGCATTGTCCGCAAGAGCCCGCAGAAATCCCCGCAGTCGTCGAAGCCGCCGGGGCCCGTCAAGACCAGTCGCTTCAAGACCCCGGGCGAAGGATCGAGTGTTGGCATCAGCATCATCACCGTCGCCGGGCTGCTCGGACTGTGGTTTGCCGCGACCAACCTGGGTTGGGTGAAACCTCTGTTTCTGCCGAGCCCACAGGCGGTGTTCCAGCAGTTCTATGAGTACCTGACCGGTCAGGCCAACGACAAGCCGCTGTGGCAACACTTCTCCGCCAGCTTGCTGCGCGTGACGGTGGCCTTCTGGTTGGCGTTCATCGTGGCCGTGCCGCTGGGTATTGCGATGGGCATGTCACGCGTGGCACGCGGAGTCTTCGATCCACCAATCGAGTTCTACCGTCCACTGCCTCCACTGGCCTACCTGCCACTGATCATCATCTGGTTCGGTATCGATGAGACACCGAAGATTCTGCTGATCTTTTTGAGCTGCTTTGCACCACTCGCATTGGCTGCCCGCGCAGGCATGCGCAGCGCCGCACAAGAGCAGATCAACGCCGCGTACTCCATGGGTGCGAGCTACTGGCAGGTGATTCGCCACGTGATCATTCCTGCAGCGCTGCCCGACATCCTGATCGGCATGCGCATCGCCATCGGCTTCGGCTGGACGACCCTGGTCGCCGCTGAAATGGTGGCCGCCAACGTCGGTCTGGGACAGATGGTGCTGAACGCATCGAACTTCCTGCGTACCGACATCGTGATCATGGGCATCATCGTGATCGGTGTGGTCGCCTATGTTTTCGATCTGTTCATGCGCTGGACCGAGAAGCGTCTGGTGCCTTGGAAGGGACGTATGTAGGGAGGTTTGTGAGAAGCATGCGACGCCCCCACTGAAGACACCGCAAAAGGGGCCGAGCACAAGGCAAGCCGCGGCGAGACCACTCGTCCGCTTGCTCTTCCTGTTTAGGGCGACATCGAGTCGCCCTTTTTTTTGTTTGATCGTTTGACTGTTTGACGGTTTGAACTAGTTTTGTGACGAACTGGTTTTCCGTGCTTTGTTGGAGAGTCTTCGTTTTGAGATGACGATATAGGGCGCCATGCGTTGTTGCGATGCCT
>CALMCS010001104.1 GCA_937862875.1 uncultured Comamonadaceae bacterium | reverse complement strand
GTCATGCGCAGGAGCTTGTCCTGCGGCGTGCAATCGCCAAATGCGCGAGTGATGTGAACCTGCTCGGCGACGTGTTTCACCACGTCGGCGTTGTCGCCGGAGAGCAGCTCCACCTGAATGCCTTCCTTCAGCAACGCAGACACGATGGCCGACGATTCGGGGCGCACGTCCTCGCTCAATTCGATGCGCATCAGGATGTGCGAATGGCCGTTCACTTCCAGCGACAGCACAGCCTCTTGCGCAGCATCCGTGCGACGCGCAGCGCCCGCGTGCTGGGCCGAACCCAGTCGCGCAATCCACTGTTGACCTCGGGAATCCGCGTGCGACACGGTGGCCTGCAGCCCGGCACCCGAAACCTCCTGAATGGACTCCATCGACCACACCGGCTTGAGTTGCGCGTTGAGCTCCTTCGACGCATACGCCGAGATGGCGCGCGACACGGGGTGCAGCGAATTGCCAGCCAGGGCCGCGGCCAGCGAGAGGATTTCCGCGTGCGAAAACTGGGCCTCATCGGCATCCACGGCAACCACCGTCAATCCATCGCGGGTCAAGGTGCCCGTCTTGTCGAAAATGACGGTGTCCACCGCGGCCAGGGACTCAAGCCCCTGCAGGTTGCGCACGAGCACACCATTGCGCGCGAGGGTTCCCGCAGCCGTCAACATGGCGACCGGCGTGGCGAGCGACAACGCACACGGACAGGTGACGATCAACACCGCCACCGCCACCATGGCGGCATGGCTGGGGCTGCTGGGCCACCACCAGATGGCGGCACCGAACGCGGCCACCAGTACGGCGACCAGAAAGGGTCTGGCCACCCTGTCGGCGAGTTGCGCGAGTCGGGGCTTTTGCAGCGAGGCGCTTTCCATCAACGCCACGACCTCGGCGAATCGGGTGGCGGAGCCCACCTGCTCAACCCGGATTTCAACCACCGAGCGCAAGTTGTAGCCGCCGGCCGATACGGTTGCACCGAGCGGCTTGTCCACGGGCCGCGACTCTCCGGTCAGCAGCGCTTCATCGGCCTGGGTGCTGCCGCTGCAGATCGTTCCATCGGCGGGAAACGCCTCTCCCGGCCGCACGCGAACGATGTCGCCCACGCGCAAGCGGCGGGTGGTGACGCGCACAAACTCCCCCGTGATCGGGTCGCGCCGCTCGACACTGTCGGGCAGCCGATTGGTGACGGACTCCAACGCTCCGGCGGTGCGGTCTCGCAGGCGCAGCTCGAGCAGACGGCCCGAGAGCAGAAAGAACACAAACATGGTGAGCGAGTCGTAATAGACCTCGACACCAAACGGCCCGGTGGGATCGAACGTGCCCAGCGTGCTGACGGCAAACGTGATCAGCATTCCGAGCGCAACGGGCATGTCCATGCTCACCCGGCGCTCGCGGACATCTCGCAACGCGCTCGAGAAAAACGGCCCGCACGCAAACAGCATCACCGGCACACTGATCACCCACGAGGCCCAGCGCAGCAGCTGTTCCATCTCGGTCGTCAGATCGCCGGGCATGGCCTGGTACGCGGGCCATGCGTACATCATCACCTGCATCATGCAAAAGCCGGCGACCAGCCAACGCCACAATGCGCGCCGGCTTTCGCGCTGGCGCTGCTCGCGCACCAGCGCGTCCATTGCGGGCAGGCAGCGATACCCGGCGCGGCCGACCGCGGCCATCCACTGCGACGGAAGCACCTGCGCGGGATTCCACACCACCCGGGCGCGTCGCGTGGCGGCACCGACCGACACCTCCATCACGCCGGGGACTTGCTTCAGCGCATCTTCGATCGACAGCGCACAGGCCGCGCAATGCATGCCGTCGAGCACCACAAAGGATTCCCACGGGACATCGAGCGCGTTTCCGCCCATTGGAATGGCGGACTTTGGTCGGCCAAAAGCGGCCCACTCCTCGGGATCATCCAGTAAGGTGGAATGCGCCGCTGGATCAGTGGCATCGCAAGTCGACTCGCCCGCAGGCAAAAAACCTGGAACTATCGCCTGACTCGGAGGTTTGCTGATTGACATGGAGCGGAAGATAATTCCTAAGCCCGTATATCAATTTGACTTGCATCAAGAGTGATGACTCTGCTCGCACCTATGCTTCAGTTTGTAAGCAGTTGACTGCCAATGCACAGGCACTCGCAGAGTTGCTTTTCATCGCATGAACGGCTTCGGCCGTTGTTGATATCCCCAAGGAGGTTCATATGTACAAGCGCATCCTGATCGCCACCGATGGCTCACCTCTTTCAGACAAGGCCATCGAGTCGGGTCTGCAACTCGCCTCTCTTTGCGGCGCTTCCGTGGTCGCGCTCAAGGTCGTGCCGCGCTATCCACGCAGCTATTTCGAAGGCAGTGCGCCCTTGAATCGTGACGACGTCAAGCAGGTCGAGCAGCGCTGGAGCGATGCCGCCCTGGCAGACCTGAATGCCGTCAAGGCACTCGGCGCAGCCGACGGCGTGACCGTCAAGGTGGTCGTTGCGAAGTCCGAATTGATTGCCGAAACCATCATCGCCGCCGCCACCAAGAACAACTGCGATCTCATCGTGATGGCATCGCACGGCCGCAAGGGACTCAAGCGCGTTCTGCTCGGCAGCGAAACACAGCCCGTACTGACACACTCGCACATTCCAGTGCTCGTGTTACGTTGAACGAACACTGCAACCTCTTCTAAGGGATTGCAAAAAAGAAAGGCGGCCCGAGAGCCGCCCTTCCTGGTGTGCGAGCGCAGCGCTGCGC
>CALMCS010001103.1 GCA_937862875.1 uncultured Comamonadaceae bacterium | reverse complement strand
GCTGCACACCAACGACGCACCGACCACTTTGACGCGTATGCGCAACATGGGCATTGCGCCGTTCAATATTGCTTCGAGCGTGATTTTGATCACTGCCCAGCGACTGGCGCGCCGTTTGTGCCCGACCTGCAAGGAGCCTGCGGATATTCCCCATGAAGCACTGGTGGATGCAGGGTACAGTGAGGAAGATATCGATGGCTCGTGGGTCACCTATCGACCCGTGGGCTGTGGCGCCTGCAACAATGGCTACAAGGGCCGGGTCGGCATCTATGAGGTGATGCCCGTGTCCGAAGAACAACAACGCATCATCTTGCGCGACGGCAGTGCGCTGGAAATTGCAAAACAGGCGCGTCTTGAGGGCGTACGTTCATTGCGTGAATCTGGCCTGCACAAGGCCAGAATTGGCATGACTTCACTGGAAGAAGTCCTCGCCTGTACCAACGAATAAAGTCGACGAAAGCATTGACTCAATATGGCAACCGCAGCATCGAGGGGAATCAAGGACTTTGTCTTTGAATGGGAAGGCAAGGACCGTAGCGGCAAGATCGTTCGCGGGGAAATCCGCGCTGCCGGTGAAAACCAGGTCAAGGCGACACTGCGCCGTCAGGGCGTACTGGCGACCAAGATCAAGAAACGCCGCATGCGCTCGGGCAAGAAGATCAAGCCCAAAGACATTGCGCTGTTCACCCGCCAGATGGCCACCATGATGAAGGCCGGGGTGCCGCTGCTGCAGGCATTCGACATCGTCGGACGCGGCAACACCAACCCGAGCGTGACCAAGCTGCTGAACGACATTCGCGGCGATGTGGAAACCGGTACCTCGCTGAACGCGGCGTTCCGCAAGTTCCCGATGTACTTCGACGCCCTCTACTGCAATCTGGTGGAAGCCGGTGAACAGGCCGGTATTCTGGAAACCCTGCTCGACCGTCTGGCCACGTACATGGAAAAGACGGAAGCGATCAAGTCCAAGATCCGCTCCGCGCTGATGTATCCCGCCTCGGTGGTGATCGTGGCGTTTGTGGTCGTGACCATCATCATGATCTTCGTGATTCCGGCGTTCAAGGAGGTGTTCACCTCCTTCGGCGCCGACCTGCCCGCGCCCACGCTGTTCGTGATGAACGTCAGCGAGTTCTTCGTCTCCTATTGGTGGCTGATCTTCGGCATCATCTTTGGCGGCGGCTACTTCTTCATGCAGGCATGGAAACGCAGCGAGAAGATGCAGCGTTTCATGGACCGCGCCTTGCTCAAGATGCCGATTTTTGGCGCACTGATCGACAAGTCCTGCGTGGCACGCTGGACCCGTACCCTGTCCACCATGTTTGCCGCCGGCGTTCCGCTGGTGGAAGCTCTGGACTCGGTGGGCGGGGCCTCCGGCAACTCGGTCTACGCGATTGCCACCGAAAAAATCCAACAGGAAGTCTCGACCGGCACCAGCCTGACCAATGCGATGACGAACGCCAACGTGTTCCCATCGATGGTCATTCAGATGTGCGCGATCGGTGAAGAGTCCGGCTCGATCGACCACATGCTGGGCAAGGCGGCCGACTTCTACGAGTCCGAAGTGGACGAAATGGTGGCGGGTCTCTCCAGCCTGATGGAGCCCATCATCATCGTGTTCCTCGGTGGTCTGATCGGCGGCATCGTGGTCTCCATGTACCTGCCTATCTTCAAGCTCGGTCAGGTGGTTTGATGTTTGGTGTGGAATGGATGGACGCGCTCACCATTGGCGTCCTCGGATTGATGATCGGCAGTTTTCTGAATGTCGTGATTCACCGCGTGCCCCTGATGATGGAGCGCCAGTGGGAAACCGAATACGACCTGTATGGAGCCGAGCTTGCCGCCAAGGCCGCCGCCGAAGCGACTCTGGGCAGTACTCCGGAAGCCGGGGCCCCTGCTCCTGAAGCCGAGGCCGCCAGCAAGACCACGGACAAGCCCGCGTTCAATCTGATGACTCCGGCGTCGCGCTGCCCGCACTGCGGTCACGCCATTCGCTGGTACGAAAACATTCCCGTGCTGAGCTACATCGCGCTCGGCGGCAAATGCTCCGGCTGCAAGGCCCGGATCAGCCCGCGCTACCCGCTCGTGGAACTGGTGACCGGCGCATTTTTCTATCTGTGCGCCACCCAATGGGGTTGGTCCATCACCACGCTGATGTGGTGCTGTTTCAGCGCTGCCGTCATCACGCTGGCCATGATCGACTGGGACACCACCCTGCTCCCCGACGACATCACCTTGCCGTTGCTGTGGGCCGGCTTGATCGGCTCGGCGCTGCAGTGGCTGCAGGTGCCGCTGCACGACTCCGTCATGGGTGCGGTCGCCGGCTATCTCTCTCTGTGGCTGGTGTACTGGGGCTTCAAACTGGTGACCGGCAAGGAAGGCATGGGCTACGGCGACTTCAAGCTGTTCGCCGCGCTGGGTGCCTGGTTTGGTTGGACCGCCCTGGTGCCGATCATCCTGATGGCCTCGGTCATTGGAGCCATCGTCGGTATTGCGATGAAGCTCTCCAGCACACTGCGCGAAGGCGGTTATGTGCCGTTTGGCCCATTCCTCGCAGGGGCCGGCCTCACGGCCATGGCCTACGGCCCGCAGAAAATGCTGCAGGTCGTGCTTTCCGCTTTCGGCCTCTGATCGATCTGGCCACTTCGCTGGAGACTCTCCATGACTAGCTCGGCAACACCCTTCAAGCGTGTCGGCCTCACCGGCGGCATCGGCAGCGGAAAAAGCACCGTCGGGGCCATGTTGCGCGACTGCGGCGCGGCCTTGATTGATGCGGACCAGATCGCCCGCTCCGTCACCGCCGTGGGCGGCGCGGCCATTCCGATCATCCGCGCGCAGTTCGGTGACGCCTTCATCGACGCCGATGGAGCCATGGATCGCGCAAAAATGCGTGAGCTTGTGTTCAAAGATGCAACCAAAAAACACCTGCTCGAAACCATTGTTCACCCTTTGGTGAGCCAGAACACCTGGGCCGCGGCCGATGCGGCGCGACAATCCGGGAGTCCGGTGGTGGTGTTCGATGTCCCCCTGCTGGTCGAGTCACGTCGCTGGCCCACCCAGCTGGATGCCGTGATTGTGGTGGATTGCCGCCCCGAAACGCAGATTTCGCGCGTTCAGCAGCGCAGCGGTTTGGCACCCGAGGTGATCGAGTCCATCATTGCGTCACAAGCCAGCCGAAGCGCAAGGCGCGCCGTGGCCGACTGGGTTATATATAACGAAGGCTTGACATTGTTAGATCTGCAAACAAAAGCACGTGAGATCGCAATCCAGTTCGGGCTATGATGCGTTCCAGCCGGTTCTGATACATATCAACTATATTGACCCACTTGAGCTGGAACCCGGGAACCCCGCAGCGTGATCCTTTACGAATATCCTTTCAACGAACGCCTGAGAACGTACTTACGGCTTGAGCACTTGTTTCGCCGCCTGGGCGAACTGATTCCGCGCGCGCATCCCATGGACCACCACTTCGCGTTGGTCACGATTTTTGAAATCATGGACGTGGCAGCCCGCGCGGATTTGAAGACCGATGTGCTGAAGGATCTCGACAAGCAAAAGCTCCTGCTCGATTCGTACCGCGGCAACCCCTCGATTTCCGAACGGGTGCTGGATGGCTTTGTTGCGCAGCTCGACAGCTGCTTCACCGACCTCAACGCCCAAGCGGGCAAGACCGGCCAATCGCTCACTGAGAACGAATGGTTGATGAGCATCCGCAGTCGCATCGGCATTCCCGGCGGCACCTGTGGATTCGATCTCCCGGCCTATCACGCGTGGCGTCATCTGCCGCCGGAAAAGCGCATGCGCGATCTGGAAGATTGGTCGAGCACCCTCGCGCCGCTGGCCGAATCGGTTCTACTGCTGCTGCGCCTGATGCGCGACTCCGGCATGCCGCAGAAGGTGGTCACCTCGCGTGGTCAGTTCCAGCAAACCCTGCCCCACGGCAGAACCTTCAATCTATTGCGCTTGCGCATCGATCCGGCCTTGCAGCTGGTGCCCGAAATCAGCGGCAATCGCTTGTTGGTGTCCGTGCGCATGATGCAAAAGGACGAGTCCGGCAAACTTCAGCCGACGACCGACGACGCCAGCTTCGAGCTGACGCTTTGCACCTGATCGCTCTCAACCACCGAGCACCCCTTTTTCAGCGACTTCTGCAGTACCCCGCGCAGTCGACAAAGCCACAGTCATGACCAAGAAAGCAACTCCCACGCCCGTCGCAGGCGGCGATGCACATGCTGCCGCACCTGCCAAATACGTGGTCTGCCCGACCTGCAACGGCCCCAGCCTCTTCAGCCCCGCCAATCGGTTTCGTCCGTTTTGCAGCGAGCGCTGCAAGCAGATCGATCTGGGCGCATGGGCCAATGAAGAGTTTCGCGTGCCGACCGAGGCACCGCCGGAAGACAACCTGTACGGCGATCCCAAGCAGCAACCGGACTGATCACACAGACCGCCGCCGAGCCCGCTTGCGCTCGGTTTCGGGCTTGGTCCGCGTGCGGGGTTTCTTGCGCTGGACTCAGCCCAGCATGGCCGGATCGAAGGCCTCGCCACGCTCTTCGGCCAGCCATTCGAGCACCGGGTAGGCACCCGGCAGGATCGGCTTGACCTGAGGCGGCCAGGCCTGCCAGGACATGGTCTGGCCTTCGCGCATCTCAAACTCGCCCTGCCACTCGAACACCTTGCACCAATGCAGGCGCACCAGTGCGTGCGGATAGTCGTGCTCGGTGACCTTCCAGACCTCGGCACCCGCGATGGTGATGCCCAGCTCTTCCTGCAGCTCGCGGCGCAGGGCTTGCTCCACGCTCTCCCCCGCCTCGATCTTGCCGCCCGGGAACTCCCAGTAGCCCGCGTAGGGCTTGCCTTCGGGGCGCGTGGAGAGCAGCATTTCGCCATTGGCGCGCAGCAGAATGCCGACGGCCACTTCGGTGTGCTTGCGCGGCACTGCAGCGGTCACCGTATCGGTCACGGTAGCGGTCGATGCCTCAGACATGGGCCTGCTGCCCTGCAAAGTCGCGTGCGAACTGATACGCCACGCGGCCGCTGCGCGAGCCGCGCTCCAGCGCCCAGACCAATGCCAGCGGACGTGCCTCGACGATCGCCGCCTCGGACACGCCCAGCGAGCGCAGCCACTGACCGACGATGGTCACGTACTCTTCCTGGGTGAACGGGTAGAAGCTCACCCACAGGCCAAAGCGTTCGGACAGCGAGATCTTCTCTTCCACCGCCTCACCCGGATGCACTTCGCCATCGTCGGTGTGGGTGTAGCTGAGGTTTTCCTTCATGTACTCGGGCAGCAGATGGCGGCGGTTGCTGGTCGCGTAGATCAACACATTCGGTGTCGATGCGGCGACCGAGCCGTCGAGAATCGACTTCAGCGCCTTGTAGCTCGCCTCGCCATCTTCAAAGCTCAGGTCATCGCAATACACGATGAATTTTTCGGGACGATCCGAGACCACTTCGACGATGTCCGGCAGATCGATCAGGTCGCTCTTGTCGACCTCGATGAGTCGCAGTCCCTGCGGCGCGTACTCGTTCAGGCAGGCCTTGATCAGCGACGATTTGCCGGTGCCGCGCGCGCCGGTCAGCAGCACGTTGTTGGCCGGCTTGCCATCGACGAACTGCTGCGTGTTGCGCTGAATCTTTTCCTTTTGACCGTCAATTTCCTTGAGGTCCTTCAGACCCATCACCGCCAGATGGCGCACCGGCTCCAGCACGCCGTGACCGCTGCTGCGCTTGCGGTAGCGCCAGGCCACCGCGGCGCTCCAGTCCGGCTCGGACAAGGGCTTGGGCAATACGGATTCAATCCGGTCGATCAGTTGTTCGGCGCGTTGCAGCAGGCGTTCAAAGGCTTCGTTCATGGCTATGTCGTTGGGGACTCGGTTGTCTCGGCTTGTTGTGGAGGGTCGGTGATTCAGGCCGCCTGAGCGGCCTTCGCTCACGAGCGGTAGTCGGCGTTGATCGTCACGTATTCGTGGCTGAAATCGCAGGTCCAGACGGTGTCGCTGGCATCGCCGCGACCCAGTTGCACACGGACCGTGATCTCGGCCTGCTTCATCACCCGCTGGCCGTCTTCCTCGCGGTAGTCGGGATTGCGACCGCCCTTGGTGGCGACATGCACGTCGTCCAGGTACAGCTCGATGCGGGTCTGATCCAGATCGTCGATGCCGGCGTAACCGACGGCGGCCAGAATGCGGCCCAGATTCGGGTCGCTGGCGAAGAAAGCGGTTTTCACGAGGGGCGAATGCGCAATCGCGTAGGCCACGAGTCGGCATTCGTCGGCCGTTTTGCCGCCCTCCACGCGCACCGTGATGAACTTGGTCGCACCTTCGCCGTCGCGCACGATGGCCTGGGACAGCTTCTGCGCCACTTCCAGCAACGCCGCCTTCAGCGCCTTGCCGTCCGCGCTGTCGAACGAGGTGACTTCGGCATTGCCGGCACGCTGCGTCGCGATCAGGATGAACGAGTCGTTGGTGGAGGTGTCGCCGTCGATCGTGATGCGGTTGAACGATTGGTCCGCCAGATCACGCACGAGACCGTTCATCAGCGCGGGAGCGATGTGGGCATCGGTCGCGACGAAGCTCAGCATGGTGGCCATGTTCGGGCGAATCATGCCCGCGCCCTTGGAGATGCCGGTGACCGTGACCAGCTTGCCGCCCAGCGTGACTTGCGTGCTGAACGCCTTGGCCACGGTGTCGGTGGTCATGATGCCTTCGGCGGCCTCACCCCAGTTACCCATCTTGGCCGCTGCAATCGCCGTGGGCAGCGCCGCCGTGATGCGGTCCACCGGCAGCGACTCCATGATCACGCCCGTCGAAAACGGCAGGATCTGTGCGCTGTTCACTTCCAGCAGCTCGCCCATGGCGGCACAGGTCACGCGAGCGCGCGCCAGTCCATCGGCGCCCGTGCCGGCATTGGCGTTACCGGTGTTGATCACCAGCGCGCGAATTGCGGCGCCTGCGGCCAGGTGTTCCTGACAGATCTGCACCGGTGCGGCGCAAAAACGGTTCTTGGTGAACA
>CALMCS010001102.1 GCA_937862875.1 uncultured Comamonadaceae bacterium | reverse complement strand
CTTCCAGCAGATGCACGCCCGCGTTGTCGAGCATCTGGCGATAGACCACCTCCAGACGGTCGAGCTCGCGGTCCTTGGCCTGTGTCCAGCGGCTCACATCGAACTCGCTGCTCACCTCGCTCCAGCCGAAGGCGCTGGCGTCGGAAAACGCGCTGCGCAGCTCGGACGCATACATCATCAATTTCTTGGGAATGCAGCCGCGCAGCACGCAGGTTCCACCGATGCGCGTGCCTTCGATCAGCAGCACCTTGGCACCGTAGCTTGCGGCGCGGCGCGAGGCAGCGATGCCGCCCGAGCCCGCTCCAATGACGATGAGGTCGAATGTGTTCTGAGTCGTCGTGTCCATACCTACACCTATTCAAAAACCAATGCTTATGCCGCCAACGTCAGGTGGGGCAACAAGAGAGCGCGTTGCACGGCAGGGCGCGCCAACACGCGCTCATACCAATCATGCAGATGGGGATGGTCTTGCCATGCAATGCCCAGCTTTTGCGACAAGCGTATCCAAGGAAAGATAGCCATGTCCGCAATGGAGTATTGCCCACCCGCGAAGTAGCTGCAGGCAGTCAAGTGTTTCTCCATCACATCATGCAGGCGCAGCACCTCGGTGCTGAACCGCTCTACGGCGTAGGCATCTCCGTCATTCTGGCGGCCCCTGAAATGGTTGAGTTGCCCCATCATCGGCCCGACCGCACTCATCTGGAACATGAGCCACTGCAGCGCGCGAAAGCGTTCCAGCGGCTCGGTGGCCAGAAACCGCTGGTACTTTTCGGCCAGGTAGATCAGGATCGCACCGGACTCCGAAACCCTTACCTCGGCGTTATCTGCTCCGTGGCGATCCACCAGAAAGGGGATCTTCGGGTTGACCACGAGAGGCGATACCTGATCGGCAAGCTGCTCCTTGTCGTTGATGTTGACGGCGTGAACGCGGCAATCGGCCTCGCGTTCACACTCCATCAGCATGATGTGGACCTTGTGCCCATTGGGCGTGCCCCAGGTGTATAAATCCATCATCTGAATTCGGCGTCCGGTGCTGAACTCAGTTGCCGAAGTTCAATTGGGCGGACTTGGCGATTGCAGTGTATTTCTGCAAATCGCTGGTAATGATCTCGTTCATCTTCTGCGGAGTGGTGGGCGTCACCTCGATGTCCAAGCCTTCGATGCGGGCCTTCACCTCAGGCATTGCCAGCACATGATTCAAGGTCGCATTGGCCTTCTTCACGATGTCTGCCGGCGTGCCCGCAGGGAACACCAACCCATACCAGACGCCACCCTCGAAATCTCCAGGCACACCCGCTTCCGTGAGGTTCGGTACATCCGGGAACGAGGTCGAGCGCTTGCGCCCGGTCACCATCAGCGGACGCAGCTTGCCCGACGTGATGAACGGCTTGGTCGCCGTCGTGGTGTCAATGATGTATTGCACCTCGGAAGAAAGAATCGCATTCAGGGCAGGGGAGCTGCCCTTGTACGGCACATGCACGCCATCGAGCTTGGTGGCGGACTTGATCATCTCGGCCACAAAGTAGGTACCGAAGCAGCAGGACGCATAGCTGAAGTTGCTGTTCTTCTCACGACTCGCAGCCTCGAGTTCCTTGAAGCTCTTGTATTTGGAGTCGGTGCTGACCGCCACCACATAGCTCGATTGGCCGATGAGACCAATCGCCGCGAAGTCGTTCACGGGGTCCATGGGGAAGTCTTTTTTGACCACCTTGTTCAGCGCAAAACTGCTGGTGGTGAGCCCGATCGTGTAGCCGTCCTTGTCCGATCGACTGACGGACTGCAGCGCAATGATCATGTCGGCACCGGGCTTGTTCTGAACGACGACGGGCGTCTCCCAGATCTCCGAAAACTTCTGCCCCAACAGACGCACCAGCAGGTCCGAAGCCCCACCGGGCGCGAACGGCACCACCATGTTGACGGCCTTGCCTTTTTTGGGGAAGTCCTGCGCCTGGGCCGTTGCAGTCACTGAAAAAATTGTGGTCGCCGCTGCTGCAATTGCCAAGAAAGTACGTTTCACCAATGTCTCCTTTATTTGTAGATGCTTGTCTTTCGTGATGAATGGCTTCGTCCGGTAAGGGATGGAAAAAATTCGATCAGGAGCAAAAAATATAGGAGATATGGC
>CALMCS010001101.1 GCA_937862875.1 uncultured Comamonadaceae bacterium | reverse complement strand
CTGCTGTTCTTTCCGCTGTTTCTGATCGCGTATGCAGTCAGTCCGTACAACGCCCGCAATACGGTACTTCTGGGTGCCAGCTGGGTGTTCTATGGGTGGTGGAGCCCGATCTTCCTGCTGATGTTCATCGGTTTGACCTGGTTGACTTGGATAGGTGGCGTGGTATTGGACGCTCCCGCCACGCCCGTGCGCCGCAAGCGCATCCTGCTTGCCTTTATGATCACCGTGCTGGCAGGCACGCTGTGCTGGTTCAAATACGCGAACATCCTGGCAGAAACCGTCAACGGTGTATTGGGCAGGGTTGGCGCCGATCCGCTGCCCTGGGAACGCGTGGTGCTGCCGATCGGGCTGTCGTTCATAGTGCTGCAGGCCATCTCGTACCTGGTGGATGTCTGGCGCGGAACCGTCAAGGCGCAACGCAGCTTCATCGACTTCGCGGCCTACAAGGCGATGTTCGGCCAGCTGATCGCCGGGCCGATCATCCGCTATGAGTGGGTTCAGCACGACATCACGCAGCGTCGCTTTGATTGGGTGGGTTTTTCCAAAGGCTCGCGCCGCTTCATGGTGGGCATGAGCATGAAGGTGCTGGTGGCTGACTCGCTGGCGCCGGTGGTCGATGCGGTTTTCGCGCAGTCTTCACCCTCGCTGGTCGACGCCTGGATCGGCTGCAGCGCCTACACGCTGCAATTGTTCTTCGACTTCGCCGGCTACAGCGCAATGGCCATTGGCATTGGCCAGATGCTCGGTTTCCATTTTCCAGAGAACTTCAACCACCCCTATCTGGCGCACAGCATCCAGGATTTTTGGCGGCGCTGGCACCTGTCCCTGTCGAGCTGGATTCGCGACTACCTTTACATCCCGATGGGCGGCAATCGCGGCGGCACGTTCGCAACTTACCGCAATCTGCTGCTGACCATGGCGATCGCTGGTCTGTGGCATGGCAGCGATAGCTGGAACTTCCTGCTCTGGGGCCTGGCGCACGGAATGGCACTGTGCCTGGCGCGGGCTTGGCCGCAGCGTTTGCCGGTGCCGCCCGGCCTGTCGCGGTTGCTGACGCTGCTTTTCGTCATGCTGGCCTGGACTCTGTTCCGCGCTCCTGACATGCAGGCCGCGTTGCGCATGTATGCCGGCCAGTTCGGGCTTCATGGATTGGCGATGGGAGACACGCTGCACGCCCTGCTGCGCCCGGGCCATGCCGTCGCCGCCGTCGTGGGAGTCGTTTGCGTTATCCTGCCCGCGTTCCGTCCCCACTGGGAGACGCGCCATGCCGGAACCCGGCTTGCAGCCGTGATTGCGCTGTGGCCGATACCAGCCTTTCTGCTGTCATTCGCACTCATTGCGAGCCGGGGCGCCGTTCCCTTCCTGTATTTCCAGTTCTGAAATGACCAGTCCCACCTCCGAGTCCCCCTTGACCCGAATTGCCGCAGCGTTGCCTGCCGTATCGCTGGCGATGCTGCTGGCTGCGGGTCTGGCGAGCACACTACATGCCGTGGGCACGGGTCGGCTGGCGTTGTGGAGCGGCCCCGTGACCCAGTCGGGTTTTCTCAATGGACAGACCATGCAAGGCATCGCTGACGCACTGGCCCGTGCGCCGCAACCGCGCGTGGCAGCAGATGCAGCCCGCGCAGCCAACTGGCTGCTGCTGAACGACTTGGGCCCTCAGGTTCGCCAGGGCTGTCCAGATTGGCTGTTCCTGGCAGAAGAACTGGCGCCGCACGAAGGCGCGGCGGGCAACATGGCCCAGCGCGCCGCAATGGTTGCGCAAGTCCATCGGGCGCTGCAGCGCGACGGCATCCGCCTGCTGGTTGCGGTGGTGCCCGACAAAAGCCGCATCGCCCGCAACCATCTGTGTGGCCTCCAACGCAGCACCGCCTTGCAAGGGCGGGTGGCTGCGTGGATTGCTTTGCTACAGGGCAGTGGCGTGCCGGTGCTCGGCCTCGATGCCGTGCTGGAGGCGATGCAAACCCGTGGCGAAGAGGCGTTCTTTCGCACCGATACCCACTGGACGGAGGACGGTGCGCAGCATGCGGCGCAGGCGGTGGCGCGGGCGGCACAAGCGTCCGGTTGGAGCCCGGAGCCCGTGCAGGAATATGACGCCGTGCGTGAGGCGCCAGCCGTGCGGCCTGGCGACCTGGTGCGGCTCGCCGGAATCGAGGGCTTGCCCGCACGCTGGCAACCAGCTCCCGAGACCGCGCGCAGTGCGCGCTTCACACCCCGCAGCGCAGCGGAAGAAGATGACCTGTTCGGCGACGCCAAACTCCCGCGCACAGTGCTGATAGGGACATCGTTTTCGCGCACCTCGGGTTTCGTCGGCTATCTTGCCGAGGCGCTGCACACGCCGGTGGCTAACTTTGGGCGCGACGGTGGCAATTTCTCGGGAGGCGCCGCCGCCTACTTCCAAGCCCCTGACTGGCGGGAGACGCCACCGCGCCTCGTTATCTGGGAAATCCCCGAGCGCACGCTCCAGCCGCCAGCCACAGCGGCAGAACGAGCCGAGTGGCGCGCCTTGCCCGGCTGATCGTCTGGCAATTGATTCCCGGCTGCATCCGGCATATTCACTATCAAAATAGAAGCATCCAGCGCTGGATACAAAAGCGCTGGAGCCTTATTTCATCCAAAATCCCAATGGAGCCTAGCGCTTGCTGCCCACGAACACGGTGTGCGAGCGTTGCCCGCCCTGGGACAGGCCAGCAGTCAGGATGCGCAGGCCGATCACATTGCCCTGGTTGTCAAACAGTGCTGACGCAGACCCCGACTGAGACGGGCCAGAGGACAGTTCGCAGCCGATGAAGTTGTCTGGCGTCGTGGGGCTGTTCAAGAAACCAAAGGCCTCCACGCGGTACAGGTTGTGATTGGTTCCCAGGTCGCCAAGCAGCTTGCCCACAATTAGGCATTCGTTGCTCGTGGCTCCGGTGATGGAGCCGTCCGCCGCAATGTCGATGTTGACCTGGTGCCCGCCAAAGCTACTGCCCGCCATGCGGTAGGTGCCCACGATCGCGTTGACGTTGGGCTGCTTGCCCGCGGGCAGGGCGTAGAGGGGGTCGGGCTGCATTGTGAACCGCGTCGGGTAGCCACCCGGCTGGCTTGCGTAGTTGTAGGTGCCGGTCAGGCGGCTTGCCATGGCGTTGTTACCAGCGCTTTCCAGCGTGGCATCGACCAGCACACCGTCAATGTAGCCCCCCTTGCCGCCAACCGTGCCGACGGTCAAGCGGTCAAAGAACACGCTGTCGTTGGCTGTCACGAAACGGTTGGTGGTGATGTCGTTGCCATAGCGGATGAACCGCCCATGGAGCACGTTATGGTTGAAGCTGCTGTTGGTGTAGAAAAAGAAGCCGCCATCCGGCAGCAGCATGCCGTGTATGTCGGGGTCGCCGCTCACACCGGGGGGAAGGGTCAAGGTACCCGCCCAGTTGCCGGCGGCCGACAGCGGCGTGGTCGAGGGAATCGAGGGTTGGCGCGGATCGGCCAAGCCGTTGAGCACGAACGTATTGTTCGGCCCGATGGAGTTGCGTGTGAAGACCCAGATGCCATTGGGCAGGTTGCTCGTGTCGAAGCGCAACACTGCCAGTCCCGACTGCTGCGTGCCCCGCGAACCGCAGGAAGACTCATCGCCCGAAAGATTCATCGTGACCGCATACGCCGCAGAATCCTGCGAGCGCGGCGCGATGGAGCCCTGGACGGTGCAACCGCCCATGCGGCCCGACAGCGCCCCGCGTGCCGACACCGTGATCACCCAATTGCCACCGAACACACCTGTGCCCCGGTAGGTGCCTTCGATCAGCTGCGCGCTGGCCTGATAGTCGTTGAGCTTGCTGTAGTTGAGTTTGAACGATGTGGAGCCCCCGGTGGCGGCCGCCGTGCCTGCGGGGTTGGAATAGTTACCGTTGATGGTCGCTATCTTGCCCGTGGCTGGATTGGGCGCAGCCGTACCGCGCAGCGTCAGGTTCGGGGCGAATTTGCCATCCTGAGAGGAGAAATACGTCACGCCGGAGGCGACGACGGCCGTCAAGTTGGTACGCAGCAGCCCATAAATCGCGTCGTACCCACCCGCGCCCGCTGCACCACGGGCCAGGTAAAAGTCGCCGCCCTTGCCGTCCTCACCAGCCTCAATGAAACCCACCATGGTCCGCTGGCTGGTGCCTGAACCCACCGTGCCTTCCCAGATGCCACCGGGGTATTGCTGCGCGGCGGAGGAAGCTCCGCCCTCTCCTGTGCTTCCTCCAGGGTCACCACCGCTACCGCCACAACCAGCAAGCACCGCAGCAAAAGAAAGCGCAACCAAGGGGATGGAGCGGGAAAAGCGGATAAGAGGGGACAAAGGCATGACAGGCAGTGAATATCAAAAAAACCCGGGACCGGGCGGGATGGTTCCAAATTACCGCTATACCCACCCGGTAATTGATTGAAAAAAGCTTTCAGAACGGAATGTCGTCGTCCATATCGTCAAAGCCCGAAGCCGCACGGGGCGCGGGTGCCGGGGCCTGGGGCACCGGGCGCGGGGCGGGCGCCGCCATTGGCGCGCGCGGCGCGGGGGCGCGGCGCGGGG
>CALMCS010001100.1 GCA_937862875.1 uncultured Comamonadaceae bacterium | reverse complement strand
CCCGCGATCAGACGCTGCGCTACGTCGTGGGGCCACAGGCGCTGAGGGCCGCGGTACCGAGCCTGTCCAATAGCCTGATCAGCCTCATCAAGGACACATCTCTGGTGTCGGTAATAGCAGTGACCGAATTGATGCTGGCAACCAAGGAGCTCATCTCCACCACTTTCCAACCTTTTCCGCTGTACCTGGCGGCGGCGGCCATCTACTGGGTGCTCAGTCTGAGTTTTGAGCAGATTCAAAGATGGATGGAAAAGCGGGTGGCGTACCCTTATTGAAGAGTCTGGAGCGAGATCCTCCTTGAACTGACGGTCCATGGCAGTGACATCGATCCCGCCGGCTAACCTGCAACTCAAGCTGTCGATGGCGGTCTGCCTCAAATCAGTGACTTCCACGATTGCCGTGCCGAGTCATTCGCGCAGAGGACACACTGCCGAGACTTGTCCAATCAGTGAGTAAGGATCTTGGACAGAAACTGCTGAGCCCTGTCAGAACGTGGGCTTCCAAAGAACTCGTCTTTTGAGGCATCTTCCACGATTTCGCCCTGATCCATGAATACGACACGGTTCGCGACCTTCTTGGCAAAACCCATCTCATGGGACACAACCATCATCGTCATGCCTTCTTGGGCCAGCTCCACCATCACGTCCAATACGTCGTTGATCATTTCTGGGTCGAGCGCCGAAGTGGGTTCATCGAATAGCATGGCAATCGGATCCATGCACAACGCTCTTGCAATGGCCACCCGCTGCTGCTGCCCTCCGGACAGTTGCCCTGGAAACTTGGCTTTGTGAGCCAACATACCAACTCTGTCCAAAAGCTTCAGTCCCCGCGCCATGGCATCGTCTTCGGAGCGCTTAAGCACGATCATTTGCGCCAGCGCTAGATTTTTCTCGATTGAGAGGTGGGGAAACAGCTCGAAACTCTGAAAAACCATGCCAATGCGAGCCCGCAGCATGGACAAATTGGTGGATGCTTCACCCACCGAAACACCCTCTACGGTGATGGTTCCAGATTGGAATGGCTCCAGTGCGTTGACCGTCTTAATCAACGTGGACTTGCCAGAGCCTGATGGACCGCACACCACGACCACTTCTCCCTTGTCGACTTTGGTACTGCAGTTTTTCAGTACTTGAAAACTGCCATACCACTTGCTGATTTTTTGTATGTCTATCGCGACCATGAGAACCTCCTGTCTATGTCTTCCGCACGATGGCGACTCTGGATTGCAGACGCTTGAGGGGCATCCTCACACGACACGTAGACCAGTTTGAACCAGTGCAGCACGAAGTACATGCGCGACATGCGCTGCAGACCGACCGGCGGGCGGCCCTTGCCGTACTTCGGGACGTACGGCTCGATAACGCTGCACAACTGCGACCACGGAACAATCTGCTCCATCGCCGCCAAGATGGCTTTGCGCCAGATCGTCTTGCGGTACCGCTCGTACTGCGCGATGTGCGCGGCGGCCATGGAGAGGGTCTGTTGCTTCATGCTGGAATCAATGCAGGCGGCGTGCAAGAGGGGGACTTGATCAATGTTGCCTTAGATGGAAGCAGCATAGATCTCTTTGATGGCGCTCTCCAGATCGCGATTGAACTGTTCGTCACTCGATGCAAATCTGAGGTCATCGATCAATGCGCGGGAGAAGCTGGCAATTAGTCCGGGATTCGCCGCAAGCTTCTGGCATGCCTGCACCCTGGAGTAGCCGCCGGAAAGCGCGACCACACGCGCCACGCGTGGATGCTCGATCAGGCTGCGATAGAAGTCAGGAACATCCGGAATCGTCAACTTGATCATGATCTGAGACTCGGCAGGCAATGTATCGAGCCGCGCCCTGATCTCGTCGCGCAGCGTCATCTCCGCGCTAGCCTTGTCGGGGATGCCGATCGACACTTCAGGCTCCAGAATAGGCATCATCCCCGCGGCAGTAATCTGCGCGCCTACGTCGAACTGCTGGCGCACTACCTCCGAGATACCTGCGGCGACATTGGCATCGATGACCGACCGCATCTTCGTTCCGAAGATGCCCATGCTCCTGGCCCGCTCCAGCAGCGGCTCGAGTCCCGGGTTCGGCTTCATCAGGCGCACGCCGCTGCTCACCGCTTCAAGCCCCTTGTCCACTTTCAAGAACGGCACGATACCGCGGTCTTTCCAAAGGAACTCGGGCACGGACTTTCCCTGCACCAGGCCGTCCATAGTGGCTTCGAACAAGATAGCGCCGATGATCCTAGCACTGGTGAACGTTGGCGACGTCATGATGCGAACGCGAAACTGATGCATCAGCTGCAGCATCTCCGAATCTCTCGAGTAGGCACCGTCCGGTATCCCGTATTGGCGCAGCGCTCCGGGCGTGGAGCCACCGCTTTGATCGAGCGCCGCTATAAACCCCTGGTCACGAGTGATTTGGGACAGCATCTGTTGAGTGGACACAATGGTTTCCTTTCTGTTCGTTGTTGAGGCAACAATGGTTGCTCACGCCAGCCAAATGCATCCTTGAATTCATACAAACCTTGCATGCCCCCAGTCCGGACGAGGCTGCGGCTACCACTCGCTACGGTGTAACGGTCTCGGGCGGGGTCCGCCTTCAAGAGGCCCCCACCACAAGACGGGTGCGGTGAGAGCGAGTCGTTAGCCTTCTCGTAGGTACTTTTTTGCGTGAGCTCAGTTTCCTTCACGACCAGAAGCTTCACATTCGGCGCAGGCAATCCCGTGCTGTCGAAAATACTTCACATCGCTGCCCCAGGTTTGGCCACGGCCGGGCAACCTGGCCCCTAGTGTCCTGAGTTAGAAATTCGCAGACAAAATCTCTCGATACTCGCCAGG
>CALMCS010001099.1 GCA_937862875.1 uncultured Comamonadaceae bacterium | reverse complement strand
GCGGTTGTAGTTCACACTGACGAAGCTGCGCGATCCGAGCGAGCGGCTCCAACTCGCCGTCGCGTAGCGCTGGGCTTTGTCGCCGTAGTTGCGTAGGTAAAGCAAGCCTGCGTTGAATGCGCCGAGGTCCGGGTGGCTGTAGCCGACAAAAGCATTGGCCGAACGAGCCAGCCGGTAGTTGTCGTAGAGGGACGCCGCATCTCTGTACTGCTCGCTGGCCCGTGTACCCGAGAGACCCACGTTGAAACGGTTGTTGCTCCAGTTGTAGTCAAGGCGCGCAAGATGGCCGTTGTTTCCGTCGAAATGGCTGCCAGCGGCTGCCGCGGAAGCCACGCCCAGTCCGCCCAGCAATACCGATGCGCCGCCTCCCGCGTTCGCCAGTTTGGGGGTGACCTCGGCATGGCTCTGCAGCGTGATGCCGTCGTTGAGTCCATAACGCCAGGTGCCGCTTGCGACCGGGTCGGAGCCGTACTCAAAAGACGAAATTCCGTAGTTCTTGCGTACCCAACCAAATTCGGCGGACCAGTCGGTGATGCCTTGTCTGAGCAGTTGATTGGCCTGGTAGAAGCTGAATTGCAGCGTGGTCGCGCGACCCAGTGCATCCGTCAAAACAATCTGCGCGTTGCCGCTGCCGGACATGCCGGGAATGGTGTTCAAGGTGAACGGACCCGCAGGCACCTGCCCTTGGTATTGCTGGATGCCGTTGATGTAGAGCTGGACATCGGAGGGCAGGGCGCTAGTGCCCATCAATGCCGGTAACGGTGCGGTCGACTGATAGGGCTGCAATCCAAAATTGCGCGCAATCTGAATGCCGCCGATGCGTGTCGAGCGACTCCAGGGCAATGCGCCGGTGAGCGTGTCGCCGACGCGAAGCGTGAGCAGGTCGTCCTGGAACGAGCGGCTGTAGGTGGTATCCAGCCGCACGTTGTTGAATCGCGATTGCGCCGGGACATCGCCCAGCGCCGAAGAGTTGTCGAGATAGCGCGTCAGCATCGTGTTGCTGAGCACGGAGTTGGCTCGGAAAAAGCGCATCTCCGTGGATGCGCTGAGCGAGCGCGTGGTGTTGTTGGACCAGCCGAAAAGATCGTAGTTCACCAGCATGCCCGGCGACGCTGTAGCCAATGGGGTACTGCGCGGTTGGGTCACGACTTCGGTGGTCGCCCAGTCGAGAGAGTCAAATGGAACGGTGAGCACCAGACTCTGCAACGCGGGATTGAAATCCACCACCGCGTTGGGAATCGCTGCGATCGCAATCCAGTCCTGATCGGCGTTGACGCCGGAGGGCAGCGCGTTGACCTTCAAGCCCATGCCGATGAGCGTATTGCGCAGCATCCAGATGGTGCCGGATCGCATTTGCGCGGGCACCATTCCCTGATCGCGCGAATTCAGGCGCGTCGCCAGATAGAGCGGCTGGCGGTCTGCAGACACACCAGAGAGCGTTGCCGCCGTGATGGGGGCGAGATCGGACGCACGCATGGGCGCTGGTTCCGCCGCATGTGCCACCCAGGCGGATGTTCCGGCGCTAGCTGCAAAGGCGGAACATGCCGCCAGCCGTGCCCATCGCGGCTTATGGTGAGGAAACATGGAGCGGTTGCACATCCCGGTTGATCATTGCTTCGAAATGATCGACTTTCGTGGCACTGTCGGGAGCAGGAAACGACCAGTGACGCGACTGGCCAGCCAACACATATCCCGCAAGACCGGAAATCAAGACACGTTTGCTGCCATCCGGCAAAACGGCCAGTACGTCTGCGATCTGCGCGCGGTAGGCTCCCACATTGTTGACGTTGAGCGTCCATTCCTTGGGTGACTTCTGAAGCGCCCAGGTCAGTTGCGTCTTGGGCGCGTCGTTGCTGTCCCCAAGGAACACTGGCAGCGAATAGCGCATGTAGAAATCGAGTCCACCTGCGGCACCGTTCTTGGGCGCCTCACTCGAAGCGATGGCGGCCTGTGCGGCCGCCGGTGCTGCGGTGGTTGCGGGGATTTCGTCAATGATCAGGCGATAGGTTTCTTCCGCGCCAGCCAAAGGTGCTCCTGATGTGCGGATGACGCGCAGCAGTTGGCTGGTACCTGGCGGGATCTGCAGCAGCGGCGGGCTGACTGTGATGCCATTGCTGGTCGTGAGCAGATCCTCATTGTTCTTCTGGCTCCAGGCGAATACGCGCACCTGGGCGTGAATCGGCGTGGTGCCCACATTGCGCAGCGTGATGCCGTCTGCGGACTGCTTCGACGTGATCTGCAAAGTGGTTGGAGACACTTCGAGCCCCCCCGCCTGGGCGTGGGGAGCTATCAGTGCTCCGCCGATCAAACACGTGGTCAACAGGAAGCGGGTGACCTGGGAACTGCGCAGATAAGCCATTTGATCGATCGACGGATGAGGAAGATAAACGTAGTTTAGTAGGTTACGGTAATCGTGACCTTGTCGGTGTAGGCACCGACCGGAACGTCAGGCACTACACCGCCCGTGACCTTGGCGTAAACCTTGTAATCGACAGCCGCGGAGGACGAGGAGCTCGAAGTACCGGAGACGCCAGCAGTTTTGCCCCATGGAGTGCTGCCAGCAGCATCCGAGTACATCGTGTAGTCGATGGTTTCTCCGGTCGCTGTTTTCATCTTGCCGCCGTTATCGCCAGTGCCGGCGTTCAGCGGAGTCAAGGTGATCGTGTAGCCAGTCTTCTTGGAGCACTGGACGCTGAATGTGTTGTTCTTGGTCACAGTGGCAGCGCCAACTTCAACCGTGCCGAAATCGATGTCTGTAGCGGCGGTGCTGATCACGCATTTGCCGATCACATTGATGTTCACGTTGAAGGTGCCAGTGGCAGTGCCAGCGGCGTGGGCAGCACCCATCGACAGGAAGGCGGCAGTTGCAATCAGGGAAGGAAGGGCGAAACGTTTGAACGACATAGAAAACTCCACAGGAAAACACCTTTCGTCCGCCAGTCAATTCCGGCGGCAACCCAGGCGGGTTGAACAAGCAAGCAAGTAAGCAAGGCCAGCTCTAGTTGACTTCTGATGAAGCCGGGAATGGTGTCCGTTCCTGGCCTTGTGGGCTGGCGCGGCTCCTGATCCTGTGTTCTCTCAGAATGGCGTTTCCGCCATTAGGACTGCAATCCGTTGCTGGTATCCAATTCATCATTTCCATCAATGCAGATTAGTAAAAACCTATTGCATTGCGCAAATGAATCGTCAGACCTGTATGCAACGCGAATGTACGTCAAAGCGATGACGATGGGTTACACACGGATTGTGTTAATTTGTAAAAATAAATAGTTGGCTTATTTTGAAAATTCAAAATTTATAGCTAATTATCAATATCTGACGGGGATTTTTTCTGAAATAGCACGATCGTTCATTAGTGATTACTTATAGAAATTTTTTCGTTACAGATGCAAGTGATGTTGATACACGTCAGCCCTCAATTTCCCTAATAAAAATACAAGTGGTGCGTATGCTTTCAATGAATGGCTGGCAATTGACTTCCAAGCAGTTGTTTCATGAAAGTAGGTTTCTATGAGTGGGGCCGGGATTCAGATGCGTTGAAAGCGCGTTCACCTTCGTGATGGGAGGTGTCTTGAAAACTTTGGCCCTGTCCCTCATATGGACGGAAGCCAGGACATGTATCGGGCGCTCCTCGAGCGATCGGTGTTCCTGGGCCATCTTTCAAGAGACTCGCATCTGTCCGCAGGACGGGAGCGTCAGACGAGAATTTTTCCGGCATTCATTCACTCCAACATGAACACCAAGCACACCCATTCCTTCCAGGCCGAAGTGGCGCAACTGCTGCATCTGGTCACCCATTCGCTGTATTCCAACAAGGAAATCTTCCTGCGCGAGCTGATTTCCAATGCGTCGGACGCTTGCGACAAGCTGCGTTTCGAGGCCCTGAATCAGCCCGATCTGTACGAAGGCCAACCCAATCTGGAAGTGCGCGTGTCCTTCGATCAGAAGGCCCGCACCATCACCATTGCCGATACCGGCATCGGCATGAGCGAGCAGGAAGCCATCGACAACCTGGGCACCATCGCCAAGAGCGGCACCAAAGACTTCATGAGCAAGCTCTCGGGCGATCAGAAGTCGGACTCGCAGCTCATCGGTCAATTCGGCGTGGGCTTCTATTCGGGCTTCATCGTTGCCGACAAGATCTCGGTCGAATCACGCCGCGCGGGCTTGCCCACGAGCGAAGGCGTGCGCTGGGTCAGCGGCGGTTCTGGCGACTTTGAAGTCGAGCAGATCGAGCGCCAGGAGCGCGGTACCAGCATCACGCTGCACCTGCGTGACGATGCCGAAGAGTTCCTCAATGGCTGGAAGCTCAAGCAACTGATCAGCAAATACTCCGACCACATCAGCCTGCCCATCCTCATGGAAAAAGAGGAGTGGAAAGAGGGCGAGAACGAGCAGCCCGGCGAGATGGCCAAGACCGGCGAGTGGGAAACCGTCAACCAGGCCAGCGCCCTGTGGACCCGCCCCAAGAAGGACATCACGGAAGAGCAGTACGTCGACTTCTACAAGGCCATCAGCCACGACAGCGAGCCGCCGCTCACCTGGAGCCACAACCGCGTCGAAGGCAACACCGAGTACACGCAGCTCCTGTACATCCCATCGCACGCGCCTGTCGATCTGTGGAACCGCGACAAGAAAGCGGGCGTGAAGCTCTACGTCAAGCGCGTCTTCATCATGGACGATGCCGAAGCGCTGATGCCCACCTACATGCGCTTCGTGAAGGGCGTGATCGACTCGGCCGACCTGCCACTCAACGTGAGCCGCGAGCTGCTGCAGGAAAGCCGCGATGTGCGCCTGATTCGTGACGGCAATACGCGCCGTGTTCTGTCGATGCTGGAAGATCTGGCGAAGAACAACGAGCACAAGCTGGAAGCCAATGCCGAAGGCGTGACCGACGTGGTCAGCGAAGAGGACAAGGCCAAGGAAGGCAAGTACACCAAGTTCTACTCAGAATTTGGCGCGGTGCTCAAGGAAGGTCTGGGCGAAGACTTCAGCAACGGCGAGCGCATCGCCAAGCTGCTGCGTTTTGCCTCGTCCACCACCGACACGGTCACCGTTTCCTTTGCCGAGTACAAGTCGCGCATGAAGGAAGGCCAGGACGCGATTTACTACATCACCGCCGACACGCTGGC
>CALMCS010001098.1 GCA_937862875.1 uncultured Comamonadaceae bacterium | reverse complement strand
TCACTGCGAAATGGAAGACCCCAGATGTATTGGTGAACAACGCCGGACTTACCCGCGACAAGCGCATCACCAAGATGAGCGAAGAGGAGTGGGACCTCGTTCTGGACGTGAACCTCAAGTCGCAGTTTCTTTGCGTTCGTGAAGTGGTCCAGGGCATGATCGATCAAGGCCACGGCCGCATCATCAATATTTCGTCACGCGCCTGGTTGGGCGGTTTCGGTCAAGCCAATTACTCGGCAGCCAAGGGCGGCGTGATCAGCTTGACGCGCACCTTGGCAATCGAGCTTGCAAAGCATGGCATCACGGCCAACGCGATTGCTCCCGGAGCCATCGATACACCGATTCTTGCACCTCTCAGTACCGAGCAAATCGATCGCATCAAAAGCACGATTCCGGTCGGACGTTTGGGGCGTCCAGAAGATATCGCCTACGCAGTGAAGATGTTTGCCAGCCCGGAAGCGTCATACATGACCGGCCAGACGATCTATGTCTGCGGTGGCCGTTCGCTCTCCAGTCCCAGCGTCTGAAGCCATGGCGATTCAATACCGTACTGAAGGGCATGTTGCTGTCATCACGCTGGATGCGCCGGAGTCGATGAATGCACTTGCCATTGACGATCTACTCGCCTTGCGTGCTCGCCTTGCGCAATGCCGAGACGACGACTCCGTGCGAGCGATTGTGCTCACTGGCGCTGGAGAAAAGGCATTTTGCACCGGAGCCAATCTCAAGAAGACGTTGCCTCCCAGCTCCAGTTTTGCCGCGGGTGACCTGCGCGGTCGCGAGGCCGAGACGGGCATGGGCGGTTACACACGACTGGTTGATCTCAACGATCTGGAGCTTTGGAAGCCAATGATTGCGGCGATTCGCGGCTATTGCCTCGGAGGCGGATTGGAGCTGGCGCTGCAATGTGACCTACGCGTTGCTGCGGATAACGCCTCATTCGCGCTGCCAGAGGCGAGGGTAGCCACCGTTCCAGCAGTTGGCGGTGTGCAGTACCTGCTGCGGGCCATTCCTGCCGCGCATGCGATGAAGTTGGCGCTGACGGGCGACCGCATTTCAGCACAGGAAGCCGCGCGTATCGGTTTGGTCAGCGATGTGGTGTCCAGCGAGTCGTTGCTTGAGTTTGCAATGCAAATGGCCCAGCGTATTGCCGCTAATGGGCCGCTCGCGGTTCAGACCATCAAGCGTCTGGCCGTGCAGACGGGCCATCTTGCACCTCGTGACTTCGTTGCTCAGAGCAATCTCCACTGGGGATTGTTGCGTGACAGCGCTGACCGCATTGAAGGCAGAAAGGCGTTTGCAGAAAAGCGCCCTCCGCAATTCAAGGGCGCATGAATCCGCACCTATAAGTCAAAAGAATGCTATGAATTTCTCTCTGAACGAAGACCAACAAATGATGGTGGACGTAGCCCAGCGCGTGGCCACCGAACGTATCGAGCCGATCATGGCACGCCATCCGATCAATCAGCCATTGCCCAAGCAGGCCATGCTGGAGATCTATGCGGTGCTCGCAGAACTAGGCATCACCGCGCCACGTTTACCTGTCGAGGCGGGCGGTGGCGGCTTGAAAATGCTGGATTACGGGATGATGATCGAGCAACTCCCGCCGGTGGTGGCGCTGTCGCTGATCTCGCATGAGGGAACCATTGCACGCATTCACCATGGTTGCCCTCAGGACATCCGTGACCGCTATTTGCCTGACCTCATCGCTGGCAGAAAGATTGCGTGTACCGCCAACACCGAAGCGAGCGCAGGCTCCGACTCGGGTGCGGTTCGTACCAAGTTGCGCGTCGAGGGAGACGATGCCTTCATCACCGGCAGCAAGATGTGGATCACGAACGCATCGGTATGCGATGTCGTGAACGTTTCTTGCACCATGGGTACGGACGAAAACGGTCGCTCGATTGCACGGCGTGTGCTGGTGGATCGCAGCGAGATCGACTTTGAAGTGCGCGAAACCCCGGTGATGGGATTGCAACAAGGTCATTTGAGCGAGCTGGTTTTTGACGAGACACGCGTTCCGGCCACCCACATCATTGGCGAGGCGGGAGATGCCGCAAAGACCTTGACGCTCGCCTGGAACGGCAACCGGCCTTTGTTGGGTCTGATGTGCGTACATCTGGCGCAAAAGGCGTTCGATTTGGCCTTGGTACATGCCAAGGAACATCGCCAATTCGGAAAGCCCATTGCAGCGCATCAGCTGGTTCAGCAGGATTTGGCCGACATCGAAACCCATATCGTTACCGCCCGTTTGCTCTGCTATAGCGCTTTGGATGCCATCGATCGCGGTGCGCGCGCCAATGGAACTTCAGCCATGGCAAAGCGATACGCAACTCAGGCTTGTGAACGAGCGATTCAGCTTGCGATGCAGGTGCACGGTGGCATGGGGATCAGCCAGGAAATGGGTCTCGAGCGGATGTGGCGCGACGCGCGCATGTTCCAGGTTCCCGATGGGATGAATGGCATTTTGGCCTTGATTCAAGGCCGTGAACTGACTGGAATTGGTGCATTCCGTTAAAGGGGCTTCCATGCGTGCTTTCGAAGGATATACGGCGATCAAGGTCTCCATCGTGGACCGGGTTGCCTTGGTGCTCATGAGCAATCCGCCGGTGAATGCAGTCTCTCGAGATCTCAATGACCAACTGACGCGGGTGATGGATGAGATTTCGGAATGCGACGACATCCTGGCCGTAGTTTTGTCTGGTGAAGGACGGATCTTTTGCGCAGGCGCCGATATCAAAAATAGGGGCGAACTGGGGCTCAATGATGGGCAACTGACCGCGCACTTGCGCCGTACCAGAGAGTGTTTTCATGCCATCAGAGAATGCGCCAAACCGGTCGTCGTCGCTATCAACGGCCCCGCCTTGGGTGCGGGCCTTGCCATAGCAGCGTCAGCGGACATCTTGATCGCCTGTGAGAACACCTCTCTTGGATTGCCTGAAGTCGATATGGGGCTGCTGGGTGGGTGTCGGCACGCCATGCGACTGCTAGGCCATTCTCGACTTCGCCATATGGCGTTGACTGGGTTGCGTGTGGGCGGGCCGGAGCTGTATCGATTGGGCATTGTGGAGGCCTGCACGACCGCGGAATCGCTGATTTCAGAAGCCATGGCCATCGCGCAAACCATCGCAAGCAAGAGCCCGGTCTCTACCCGCATGATCAAAAGCAATCTCAACACGATAGAGGAGTTGAGCCTGCGCGATGGTTATCGGTTTGAGCAGGACATGACGGCTGTAATTTCCAAGACCGTCGATGCCGCCGAGGCGCAAAAAGCGTTCCGGGAAAAGCGCGCTCCGGTGTTTGTGGGGCGCTGAGGGCGCAGTTAACGAGAGGTTGATTCACGTGGCGATTGATTACCATTCCCTGAAGAATAGAGATTTTCCACCGGTGCGCGAGAGCTACGAAGAGCGCGACACCATGCTTTATGCGCTGACCCTGGGTCTGGGCAATGACCCGCTCGACGCCGCTGCGTTGCCCTATGTGTATGAGGGCGCAGTGGGCGGACTGAAGGTTCTGCCGACACAAGCGGTCGTGTTGGGCTACCCTGGATTCTGGGCTGGAGACAAGGACACGGGTATCAACGCGTTGAAGCTCCTGCACGGAGAGCAACGCATGCAATTGCATGCACCGCTGCCTGCATCCGGCAAGGTGGTGGGGCTCAACCGGATCACGCACCTGATCGACAAAGGCGCAGACCGTGGCGCAATCATGGTGACGGAGCGCACGTTGAAAACAGAGGACGGAGTGCTGCTTGCAACCATTCAGCAAGTCACCTTCTTGAAGGGCGATGGCGGATTCAGCGCACTCATGGGAGGTCAACCCAGCGATACGCCCTTGCCATCCTTGCAGCCTACGCCCGAGGCGATTGCACCGGATTTTTCCGACACTTGCATAGTCCGCCCGGAAGCAGCCTTGCTATATCGACTGATGGGTGATTCCAATCCACTCCATGCCGACCCTGAAGTCGCTGCGAAATCTGGTTTCGGCAGACCCATTTTGCATGGACTTGCCACGTTTGGCATTGCGGCATTTGCTGTGATTCGCCAGTGCCAGCATTTGGTGGGTGGGCCGTTGGTGTCGTTTGACGTTCGGTTTTCTGCTCCCGTTTTCCCCGGCGAAACCTTGCTGACGGAAATTTGGCGTGTGCCTGGCAAGGAGGGCGAATTCGTGCTCAGGGCCAAGGTTCTGGAGAGGAACCAGCTGGTACTCACGCATGGACGAGCGACATTCGCTTTGAATCCAACTTAAGCCGGCCGACAAAAACAATGGCCCCGATGTCTTGCTGAACATCGAGGCCATTGTGGTTCATCCCGTCAGATGCTTGGGTTTACTTCTTGTTGTTATCAAACCGCTGAAAGATCGTCGCGATGATCGGTCCGGAGATGTTGTGCCACACGCTGAAAATCGCGCTCGGCACGGCGGCCAGCGGCGAGAAGTGGGCGGTGGCCAAGGCGACGCCCAGACCCGAGTTCTGCATGCCGACTTCGATCGCCATCGTCTTGCGCTTGGGAACGCTCAGGCCGAAGAGCTTGGCGAGGCCGTAACCCAGCAGGTAGCCGAGGGTGTTGTGCAGCACCACGACGGCGAAGATCATCAGACCGCTGGTGGCGATGCGTTGTTGATTTCCGGCGACGACGGCTGCCACGATCGCCACGATGGCGACCACGGACACCAGGGGCAGCACTTCGACGGCGGCCTTGACCTTGTTGCGCAGCAGGGTCTGGCAGATCACGCCGAGGGCGATTGGCAGCACCACGACCTGGACGATGGACCAGAACATGGCGGCGGCGCTGACTTCGATCCACTGGCTTGCCAGCAGATAGATGAGCGCTGGGGTCACGATCGGGGCGAGCAGGGTGGTCACCGAGGTGATCGCGACGGACAGGGCCACGTCGCCGCGCGCCAGAAACGCCATCACGTTGGATGCGGTACCGCCGGGGCAGCAGCCCACCAGAATCACACCCACGGCCACTTCGGGCGGCAGGTTGAGCGCCTTGGACAAGACCCAGGCGAGGCCCGGCATGATCACGAATTGGCCGACCACGCCGATCGCCACGTCACGTGGGCGGCGCAGGACTTCGCGGAAGTCGTCCTTGGAGAGTGTCAGCCCCATGCCGAACATGATGATGCCGAGCAGGGGAACGATGTAGGGGCCGATCCATTTGAATTCAGCGGGAAAGAAAAAAGCGAGGATGGCGAAGAGCAACGTCCACAAAGCGAACGTTTTGCCAACAAACTGGCTCAGGCGGGCGATGGCCTGCATGGTGAAAAATCCTTGAACGAAGAAACGGAATCGGGAGCTGTTCGAGGGAACAGTCCGTTGTGGGAAGGTGCAGCAGCCGATCCATCAATCACTCCATCAAAGGATGGAAATTGAATGAACGACGGAGCCTCCCAACGGGGCCACATTCAGGAAAAGTTTCAAAGCCATGGGTGTCGGCGCAGAACTTCCCGTTGATTTGCACGGGTAAGTGCGAACGCCGCGCTCCGAGGTTTCGGAGGCGGCGTTTCCCGATCTTAGGCAGTTTGCGATACCGGCGAGACGCAGGAGGATATTTCCTCGTGCTTTGTCAATGGGGAGAAGGGTTTATGGTCAGGGTCGGGTCAGGGCTTTCCGCCAGCCAGAACCAATGGGGGCTGGGTGTTGACCCCCGCATGGAAGACGTCGTCGCGCAACCAGCGTTTGCCGGGCATGAGGAGATAGTCCTCGCAATTGGATTGTTCGCAGCGTTGGCTGTCGACCAACTCCAGAATCACATAGTCCAGCGTCTCCTTGTCCGTGGAGCGACCATTCACGCGCACGGCGACGATGCGGCCTTGCTCGTCCCAATCGGAAATCGGGCCGCGCAGCAGCACGCTGGACCAGTCGTAACGGCTGCCATTGGCCGAGCGCACAAAGGCCTCGACGGGCGTGCGCGCCTTCTCCATGCGTACCGCCACGAGGATCACGTTCTTGCCGAAGCGAAACGGGTTGCTTTCCAGCGCCTTGAGTTCGACGATTTGCTTTGCACCGGTCTTGCTCGCGAATTTCTGGATGCGGGCCTGGTTGGCCTGCAGCTCTTCGGATTGGGCTTGGTTGCGTTGTGCGCTGGCCTTTTGCTGGGCGGCGCTGTTGCTGTAGCTGCTCCAACTGCTCGCAGTGTCTACGGACGAGGTGCCAAAGGGCTTGGTCGCCTGCGCGACGCCAGGGGGAAAATTGCCGTAGGAGTCAGGCTTCCAGTCGTTGCCGTTGTGTACCAGCATGCGCAGATTGCGGCCTTTGAGCTTGTCGACCGCCGCTTGCTTGCACACGGCAAACCAGCGGTCGTAGGCACTGTCCAGCCAGCGTTTGGTGAGGGCGTCGTCCGACAGATCGCCTTGGGCCGACACCTGCAGGCTCAGAGGTTGGCAAACGGAGGCGGGCAGTTTGCCGTCGACCCGGCTCTCGACCCAGAGATTGCCTGGCTTGGCAGAACCGGTGGCCTTGAGCGGCCCCAGATCGAGCAGCGCGCGCGTGCTGTCGAGGCGTTGGGCACCCACGGACTCGCGTTCTGCCAGGAAGATGCCTTGCGTGAACCGTCCCTGCCAGACGACGGGCGGGGAATCGGGCGCGTAGGTGGATTGCCAGATCGCCTTGCCTTCACCGTTGGCGAGTCCGTTCTTGCACGCGCCTTCGTATTGGGCGCGGTACTCGCTGCCGCGCAATTGGCCCGAGGCGATGACCTCGCAGCCGCCGGTGCTCACGCCTGCGGGCGCTGCGGCGAGGGCGACGCCACTGAATGCGTGAAGGCTGGTGGCCAATGCGGCGCTGAACACGGCACGGGCAGCAAGGGTCGAGCGGGAGTTCGATGGTTGGAGTCGCGTGGTCATTCGGCTTGGCTGAGGTGAAGTGAAGACGTATCGTTGTATCTTGTTTGGATACGAATACGCTCGTTTTACCTCAAGAAGCAGACAATCCGCGTCGGCAAGGACCCCGCAAATTGCAAGCGCTTGTGAACCCCGCCGATCAGCTTGGCTTTTGCTGCTCGAGATCCAGAATCTGCTGTGCGACGCGATCGATATCCGCCGGAGCCAATGCGGTGGCCTCAATCCGCTGGCGGTTGGCCCAGTCGCGGAAATGGTTGGATTGCGAGCGCTCGTAATGCGGGTCGTAATGCGAGCTCATCAACTCGGAGAACAGCGGTGCCAGGTTGCCTTCGTGCGCCCAGGCCTGCCAGCGACCAACGGTCTCCTTGCCGCGCGATTCGGTGAGAATCGCCAGCTTGCCGGCCAGCGCCTCGCTGTCGTCACCCAGATAGGCGTAGTCGCGCAGCAGATATTCGAGGCGCGCCTCGGGCGTCGCGGCGATTTCGATGGCACGCGCATCGCGCATCTGCGCCACGAGCGGCAGCGGCAGCGCAATCCGGCCAATGCGGGCGCTTTCGCCTTCGACATACACGGGACGGGAAACGTCGATGTTCTCAAGCACCGTGGCGATCTGCGTCTCGAAACTCTTCTGCGAGGGCTGGTCGATGCCCGGCAGATTGCCAAGCAGTGAGCCCTTGTGCCGCGCAAAGTGTTCGAGATCGAGCACCTGTGCATCCAACTTTTCGAGGGCCTGCAGCACGCTGGTCTTGGCGCTGCCCGTGGCCCCCAGAATCACCCGCAGTTGCAGCTGGGGAACGAGTTCCTCGATCTGCGTGATCACATGCCGACGGAACGACTTGTAGCCCCCCGCAAGCTGCTGCGCATCCCAGCCCACCAGGCGCATCCACTGCACCATCGAGCCACTGCGCATGCCGCCGCGCCAGCAATAGACCAGCGGTTTCCACTTCTCGGGCCGATCGGCAAACACCTCTCTCAGATGCTTGGCCAGATTGGCGGCCACCATCGCACCACCTACGCGCTTGGCCTCGAACGAGCCCTGCTGCACAAACAAGGTGCCAACAATCGCGCGCTCTTCGTCGTCGAGCACCGGACAGTTGATGGCACCGGGGATATGGTCAAGCGCGAATTCGCTTGGCGAACGGGCATCGATGATGGCGTCGAAACGGGAGCGGTCTGAGGGGCGGACGGGTTGGAAATGGGACATAGAGCGGAAAAAAGCGATCCCGGACTATACCGGGCGGGGCGAACCGACGCCTTGTCGCCCAAGGGTTCTGCGGTCGCCGGTAGTGCGATTGACGCCACTTTGCAGCGTGAAACCTGCATTCTTCAAGTAACCGAGCGCACCGGGTGAGCGTTCGGAATCTGGGATGATGGGGCATTCCATCACGCTGCGCATTGACCATTGGTCGCCGTGCGCTGCCTTGCAGAACTACTTTCCAGAGTTGCCATGAACGCAGTTACAACCCCTTCGAATCCATCGTCAACCCCCGGTACGCCGCGCCTGACCTCGCTCTCGCATGGCGGTGGCTGCGGCTGCAAGATTGCGCCGGGCGTGCTGTCCGAGATCCTGAAATCCAGCAGCATGAACGCCGTGATTCCGCCCGAGCTGATGGTGGGCATTGAAACGGCCGACGATGCCGCCGTCTACCAACTCAACGAGTCGCAGGCGCTGGTGGCGACCACCGATTTCTTCATGCCGATCGTCGACGACCCGTATGAGTTTGGCCGCATCGCTGCGACCAATGCCCTGTCAGATGTGTATGCCATGGGTGGCAAGCCGATCATGGCCTTGGCGCTGGTGGCGATGCCGATCAACGTGTTGCCGCTCGAGACCATTGGCGCGATCGTGCGTGGTGGGCAGGATGTGTGTCGCGCAGCGGGCATTCCGATTGCCGGTGGGCACACCATTGATTCGGTCGAACCGATCTACGGCTTGGTCGCCATGGGGCTGGTGCATCCGAGCCGCGTGCGCCGCAATGCCGCCGCCAAGCCGGGTGATGTGCTGGTGTTGGGCAAGCCGCTGGGCGTGGGTGTCTATTCTGCGGCACTCAAGAAGCTGATGCTCAGCGATGCCGGCTACCGCGAGATGATCGAGAACACCACGCGTTTGAATACGCCCGGTCCGCTGTTGGCCGAGTTGGATGGTGTGCACGCGATCACCGACGTGACCGGTTTTGGTCTGGCCGGACACGCGCTCGAAATGGCGCGCGGTGCTGGTGTGACGGTGCATATCGATTGGGCCAAGGTGCCGTTGCTGCCGGGTGTCGAGCAGTTGGCCAGCGATGGTTTTGTGACCGGCGCGAGCGGTCGTAACTGGGCGGCTTATGGCGGTGAAGTGCGTGTGGCGCAGGGCTTGCCTGCCACCACGCAGAACCTGCTCAGCGATCCGCAAACCTCGGGTGGATTGCTGGTGGCCTGTGCGCCGGAAACGGTCAAGGAGGTGCTGGCGATTT
>CALMCS010001097.1 GCA_937862875.1 uncultured Comamonadaceae bacterium | reverse complement strand
GGTGTTTGCAGTGTGCTGGTGCTGGCCCTCATCGGCGTGCATGAGGCATTGGTCGGATTGGGAATTGTGTTGGCCAGCGCGCTTTATTCACTGCCCCCGTTTCAATTCAAAGGTCGACCTGTCTGGAATTCGGTCTTGCATTTGATCGGCGGAAGCCTGCACTTCCTGCTCGGTTACGTGGCGTTTGCACCGATCAGCGACGCTGGCGTAGAAATCAGCGTATTTTTCGGATTGGTTTTCGCTGCCGGTCATTTGATTCACGAGACCCGGGGATTGGAAGGCGACCTTCTCAACGGAATTCAGACCAACGCGGTGAGGTTTGGCAAGCAACGGTGCTTTGCCGCGGCCTTTGCGCTATTCAGCGCCGCCTATCTTCTGCTCGCCGTGCTGTCGCTGAAATCTATGTTGCCGCCGGTGATGGTGCTGGGCGCGTGCTTTTATCCACTCCATTGCTGGGCCACGTGGCAGGCTTTAAGGGCCCGTCTCAGTTATCAGAGCCTGTTGCGGTTGCAGCAGTGCTATCGAGTCATGTACGCACTGATTGGCGTCCTGATTCTGGGCTCGACGGCGTGGGCATGGATGCCGTGGTGAACCGCTCTGGCACTGGCGCCCAAGCGCTGTGGCGGCAAAAATTACGCTTTGGCAATCTGTGAGTCGTGTACGATAATTGACAATGTTTTAAATGGTGAAATTCGCAAGTAGATACTACGAATGACTGCTTGAAAAACATCTCAATTGGGTTTCTTTCGGCAATTGCATCCTAGATGACCAAGCCTCATTCGCGCGCGATTTTTACCATCTGCTCGAACAATTACCTCCCTATGGCGCATGTGCTGCTGCAAAGCGCACGCATGCACCATCCGGAGGCTGACGTATACCTGTGTCTGGCAGACGAGAAACTGTCTGACGAGGGCTTGTACGCGGGCGACTTCGAGATGGTTACCGCCGACGCGCTGCGCATACCTGACTTTCGAGAGTTTGCCTTTCGATACGGGATCATGGAGTTCAATACGGCGGTCAAGCCGTTCATGTTTCAGCATCTCCTGGCACGCGGGCATACACAAGTTGTCTATCTGGATCCAGATATCGAGGTCATGGCACCGCTGGACCATGTCTTCCAACTGTTGGACGACGGAGCGTCCTTTGTACTGACGCCGCATTTGACGCAACCTGCCGAGCGGGACACTTTCCCGGACGACACAGGGATCATGCGAGCGGGCGTCTACAACCTGGGCTTTCTGGGCGTCGGTGCATGTGACGAGGCAGAGAGAATCGTGGCCTGGTGGGCGCGGCGGTTGCAATATGAGTGCGTCAGCGAACCCGAGAGAGGCATCTTTGTCGATCAGAAGTTCATGGATCTGGTGCCCGGCTTTGCCGCTGATGCTCGAATTCTGAGAGAGACCGGCTACAACCTCGCGTACTGGAATCTGTTCCAGCGCAAGCTCGGAAAGTTTTCCAAACAGTGGGTAGTGGACGGAGAGCGGCTGCGGTTCGTTCATTTCAGCGGCATCGACCCCGCCAATCTCCAGCGCCTTTCAAAGCATACAACGGCTTTTGGCTCCGACGAGATATCGCCAGAGTTGGCTGAACTGATGCAAAGCTACGCTCGCAAGGTGCTCGACAACGGCCATGGGCGTGTGCCTGCTGCGACCTATGCGTACGCACGCTTTGCCTCCGGAACGCAGATCCATGAACGAGTGCGGCAGATGTTCCGTGATCAGCATCTGTGCTGGGCCGGTGGCGATCCGTTCGAGACCTACGAGGAATATCTTCAGATGCCCACGACGCAGGCTGCCACCTGCGGAGCGGGCTATGTGACGCGGCTGATGGCGGATTTGCATCAACGCGAGGCGTGGCTGCGTCACACCTTTGACCTGAACACCCGGTCAGGCGTGGCAGGCTATATCGATTGGTATATCGACCATGGGCGCAGCATGGTCGGGGATACACGTCTGGTGGAGCCGGTTCAACTGCGTGCGACAAGGACGGCTGATTCCGTGCAGATCCAAGGTGAGCTCATCGCAACCCCAGCAACGCTGCCGGAGCTGACGGTGGTGGGTTACCTGCAAGTGGCCTCCGGGGTGGGCGAGGCGGGCCGCCAGATGCTCCGCTCCTTGGGCCACGCGGGCTTTCGGACAACCGGCATGCCGATCCGAGTGAGCGCGATGCCGATGACTACGGATTTTGATCAGGAGCGCCTTTGCGACGAAACCGTTGCGGCCCGTGTTCAGGTCTTCCACGTGAATGCGGATCAGCTGTCGATCGTGATGGGCGAGCTGGCGAATAAGTTGCCAACGAACAGTTGGCGTGCGGTCGTACCGTTTTGGGAGTTGGAGCATTTCCCGGAGCCCTGGCTTGCCGCATTTACCCAAGTCGACGAGGTCTGGGCTCCAACTCGCTTTATCCAGAAGATGCTGGCGAGAAGGGTGGGGAAGCCCGTCGTTCATATGCCGCTACAGCTGACATTCGACGTACCTCCATCGGTGGAAAGAGCGCAGTTCGATCTACCAGATGGTGCTTTTCTCTTCTTCTTTGCATTCGACTTTCTGTCCTATGTCGGGCGCAAGAATCCCATGGCGGTCTTGCGCGCATTTCATCAGGCCTTTGTGGCCTCCGGTGCGCGCGCCAATGTGCGCTTGGTCGTCAAGACACTCAACCTGGATAAAGCGGGAGTGCACAACCAAGCGCTGTGTGAAGAGCTGCGAAACAATCCCGATGTAGTGCTGGTCGATGAAACGATGACCCGCGAGCAGACCCTGCAGTTGATTGATTGCTGCGATGCCGTCGTATCGCTGCACCGCAGCGAAGGACTGGGGCTGCTCCTGGCGGAGGCCATGCAACTTGGCAAGCCGGTGATCGCTACCGACTATTCGGCAACCACAGAGCTTCTGTCGGAGAAAACAGGTTGGCCCGTTGATTTCAAGCTGGTGCCGGTGCCGGATGGCGACTACCCGTTTCATCAAGGACAGGTGTGGGCCGAACCTGATGAAGTTCATGCGGCATGGCAGATGCGACAGGTATTTCACCAACGCGCCGAAGCGGCGCGCCGTGCCGGTGTCGCCCGCGAAATGTTGGAGACGCATTTTGGCGCAGATGCCACCGCAGCAAGGCTGCGC
>CALMCS010001096.1 GCA_937862875.1 uncultured Comamonadaceae bacterium | reverse complement strand
ATGTCGAGGATGTTGAAGTTCTGCTTGCGGATCAGGTAGAGCAGCAAGTCGAGAGGGCCTTCAAACGCTTCCAGAAAAATCTCGAGCGCATCGGGCGGGATGTACAGATCCGTCGGCAGCGCGAACAGCGGCTCGCCGTAGAGGCGCGCAAGTGCGACCTGATCGACCACATCGGGCAAACCGTCAGGGCCCGATGTCAGGCGTGACGATTCGTCTTCGGCGATGGAGGGATCGGAGGTGCTCATGGATGCGTCGCGTGGGTCAATGGCGGATCAAAGCCGGCGCGCAGACAGCTGCGCGCTCATTGCCAACGCGAGCGTGGTGGCATCAGGAATTGGTTTGGTAGACGTAAGGCTTTTGCTCGACGCGGCCTTCATCGTAGTCATCCCAGGCTTCGCGGTCGACTTGCTTGTCCCACAGCAGCGAGCGGCCAGCCAATTGCTGGGCAGCCAGTTCAGGCTTCTGCTCTTTCAGGCTGTTGATGAACTGAGTGGCGTCGGATTGGTAATCGGGGCGGCGAAAGAAGGACATGGCGCTGTTCTATGGCGTGTGATGAACACGCAATGTGAGGCAAAAGGGAATCAATCCGTCATTTTAGCCCCTGTAGTGTTTCAGGAGGTGTTTTGCCCCGGGAAGGCCGCGGATCCGGTCGCCGTGCGAGTGGTGAAGACTGCAAACATTCGTATGGAATCGCATCCTGAGCAGCCCAAAGCGCCTGCGCCGCGTTAGAGTGCCGTCCTCAAGAGTACAAAGAACGATTCTTCAAGAAGGACACTTCATGGCAATCATGAGCATGGCGCGCGCGGGATTGGTGGCGGCCCTGGCTACGCTGACGCTGCTGGCCGGTTGCGACGAGCAGCGCATCAAGGAGCTGGAGGAGGGCCTCTCCACCGAAGTCGACGTGCGCGATCGGTTTGGCGTTCCCGAATACATCTGGCAGGAGCCCGATGGTTCGCGCACGCTCGAATACAACCGCCAGCCGGCGGGCGAGCGCAATTACATGATCACCATTGGTACGGACGGCAAGATGAGCGCACTTCGCCAGGTGTTGACACCCCAGAATTTCGAGAAGATCCTGCCCGGAATGACCCAGGAACAGGTGCGCCGCATGCTCGGCAAGCCGTCCAAGATGGTGCCTTACGAGCTCAAGAAGGAGATCGAATGGGACTGGAACTGGATCGATCCACCCACCCGCAAGATGCTGTTCACCGTGGTGTTCGGCCCTGATCTGCTGGTGAAGAAGAGCTACAGCGCCGAGAAGCTCCACGACGGACCCTAAGCGCAAGCGTCATAGGGTCAAGGCCTGAGTCAGGAATGGCCGAGTTCGGGCGTTGGCTCCCGGCTCGGCGTCACAGGTTCTGAAAGGCGCTGGGGCGACCGAGCGTTGCCGAGATCGGGCTGTCGAGCGCCAGCTCCACCGTCACCACGGTGCCCTGACCCAGCGTGGAGTCGACCCGGAGCGAGGCCCCAATCCGGCGCGCCCGAGCGGCCATGCTGCGCATGCCCACGCTGAAGCCCGAGGCGTCCTGCGCGGACTCGGGCTTGAATCCCAGGCCCTCGTCTTCCATCCGAATGATCAAGGTGTCGGGGCTGGGTTGCTGGCACGACACGCGAATGCTCCTGGCCTGGCTGTGCTTGATGCTGTTGGACAGCGCCTCTTCCATGATGCGCGCCAGGCTCAGGCATTGCATGGCGCTCGGCCGATGCAATTCGCTGCGCCATTCGAGGTCGCAATCCCATTCCCACGGAATCTGCAGCTCGTCGAAAATCCGCGTGAAACGATGGCGCAGCGGCGCAATCCATTGATCGGGCGTGGCCGCCACCGCGGTTCCGGTGCTGGAGCCAAAATCGATCATCTGGCGCAAATCATCGCGCAGCATTTTGAGCAGAGAGAGCACGCGTTCGTTGGCGAGCGGCTTGCGCGCACGCTGTGCCTGCTCGACGATGGCGATGCTGCGCACCAGACTGCCGCCGATGCCGTCATGCAGGTCGTGCGCCAGTTGCACGCGCTCCTGCAGGCGCGTGTGTTCGAGGTTGCGGGTGTACTCGCGCGCCAGCGCCTGCGCCAGCTCGTTGCGGGCCTTGGCGATGCCGGCTTCCAGCTCCTGATTGAACTGCTCGACCTGCCTGGTGCTTGCCGCCAGACGCACGCCCAGCAGCAGCGCGACGAACATCGTGGTGGCCAGCGTGGACAGGGGCATCCAGCCCTCGTGTGCGCTCCAGCTGCGAAACACCGTGTAGATGTCGTGCACGGCCACCACCAGAAACACGGTGCAGCACACCGCCAGCAGCACATGCTGCGCGTTGCGGGTGCGCCATGCGCGCCATTGCACCTGCACGCAATGCAGCAGAAAAATCAGCGCCGTCGTCAGCACGATGACCTTGGACGCGGCCTCGATGTGGGTTCGCGGAACCAGCAGAATCGTACCCACGCCCAGCGCGGCCAGAGTACAGAGCAGGCGTTCGACGCGCGGCAGTTTCTGTGCACAGAACCGGAACGTGAAGATGCCAAAGCACAGCGTGTACAGCACGAGCGCCGTCAGGTTGAGGCGCGACATGTTCAGCGTGCCGGTGAACTGCGGATCGGAGGGGTCGTAGATCGGCCAGACCTGCCAGGTGCTGGTGGCGAGCAGCGTGCTCAGGTAGACCGTCCACCACAGAGAGGTCAGTGCGTACCAGCCAAACGCGCGCTCCTGTCGGCGCAGAAACCACACCACGAAGAACACCGCACCGAGCACGCCCGACAGAACGGCCGCCATCACAAACGCCGTGCGCTGGCGCCACAGCATGCGCGCGTGTTGCTTCTCCACATGGGCCGCGGTGCCGAGGTTCAGTTGACCCAAACCCGGCGCCAGTTCCGCCGCGCCCACGACCCGCACCCAGACGGTGTTGACGCGCTCCTTCAGGGCTGCGGTGGGCAGCGTCCACCAGCGCGGCACGTTCCAGCTTTGCGACAGGGGCTTGGTCAGCGACCTGTCGCTCCACAGCAGGGAGTCGTTGAGATAGACCGCACCGGCCATGTTGATGCCGCCGAGACCGAGGCCGATGGGGGCGTAGTCTTGCGCATCTTTGGCAGGGGTCGCATTGCCTGCGACGCAGCCGCGATCCCAGTCGATGCGGTACCACACCGTGCCCGTGTGATCGGGCCAGCGGCGCGTCCAGAGATCGGGCAAGGTGACCGGTTCCCAGCCCTGCGTGGGGCGCACTTCGTCGTTCAGCGCCGCGCGTGCCGCCTGCACGGAAATCACCTGCGGCGTGCAGTGGGTCGTCTCCGCCACATCGGCATGCGCGAGTGACGAAAAGCACAGCGCGAACCACCACCATGCGGTGATCCAGCGCACGGCATCAAACCGTCGTGAGGGGTTCATTCACTCGATTTCTCCGCGCTCGAGCGCAGTGCGCACCGCCATGGCGCGCGAGGAAACCGCCAGCTTGCGGTAGATGCGTTTGACGTGCGTTTCCACCGTGTAATAGGACAGGAAAAGCCGCTCCGATATCTCGCGATTGGAGAAGCCACCGGCCACCATCTGCAGGATTTCGCGCTCGCGTTTGCTCAGCGCTTCGCTGGTCGGCAACTCCGCGCTGGGTGGGGTCGCGGCGTGTTCGCCCGCGCCCGATTCGAGGGGTGCGGGATCGGGCAACTGCTGCAGAATGCGCCGCGCAATGAAGGGGTCGATGGGTGCGCCGCCGCGCAGCACGCTGCGGATCGACAGCATCACCTCGAAGTCCTCGCGCT